>DAIMBN010000125.1:0-1434 GCA_036718335.1 Coriobacteriaceae bacterium | reverse complement strand
AATCTAGACACTCAAAGGCAAGGTAGAAGGCAACGATCGCCAGGAGCATCCAGCCCGCGCCGCCAATCCAGGCGCAGATGATGCGAGCTTTGTCGCCAAGGACAATCTCGGCCGAGTCGGTGAGGTCGTAGCTGCGGCCGAACACCATGCAGATGGCGAAGAACAGCGACGGCAGAATGATCGATGGACGCCAGGTGTCGCCACGGCCAAAGAACACGTAGCGAAACGGCAAGGTGAGCAGGCAGGCAAGTGCAAGCAGCATGACCGCGTCGGTATGGCCGGCAAACGAGAGGAGCACCTCGTAGCACACGTACAGCATGCCCGAGGCTTTGGGGTCAATCGCCAAGACTGCGTTGCTCGACACCGGGGAGGGATCGATGGAAAACGCCGTGGTCGCCAACAGCGCGAGCAAAAATGCGATGAGCGTCTGCTTGGCGGGGTAGCGCTTAAACCAGACGATGCGGGCAGCGTCGCGCGCAGCCGTTGTGGAGAGATCGGAATCCTTCACAGTCCAAAGAGCCTTTCTAGAAACCTGCCAAAAAGGGACAGGTTTATTTTGGCAGGTTTTATCTGGGGAAACGTTACTGTTCTGTCATCGTTGCCCAGCAAACCACCACAAAGGTGCCTGTCCCCTTTGTGGTGGTTTTGGTGGTTAGGCGTCGAGGTAGATGCGCTGGGGACGGTTGCGGCGACGAGCAAAGATGATGAGCGCCAGGCCCGCGATTACGAGCGGCAGGCTCAGCAGCTGACCCATCGTGATGACGCCACCAAGCAGATAGCCCAGCTGGGCATCGGGCACGCGCACAAACTCAATGAGGAAGCGGACGATGCCGTAACCCATCACAAACACGCCCATAAACGTGCCTTGGGGCAGTAGCGGCTTTTTGCGGCTGAGCACCTGCAGAATGCAAAAGAGCACGATGCCCTCAAGAAATGCCTCGTAGAGCTGGGAGGGGTGACGCGGCATATCGCCCGCAGTCCCGCCAAAGACCACGCCCCAGGGCAGATCGGTCGGCTTGCCCCACAGCTCACCATTGACAAAGTTGGCACAACGGCCCAGGCACAAGGCCAGCGGCGCGCCTATGACGGCAAGATCTGCCAAAGTCCAGGCATCGAGCTTATACATGCGGCACACGATGATGCCGCCCAAGATGCCGCCCACCAGGCCGCCGTGGAAGCTCATGCCTCCCTCGTTGGTGGCAAAAATCTCGAGCGGGTGTGCCCAGTAGTAGCCATCACCGTAAAAGACGACGTAGAACAGGCGCGCACCGATAATGAGACCAAAGACCACGCCGACCACAACACTCGTCAGGTCGTCAATCGTGATGTTAAAGCCCCAGCGACGCTGTGTGCGGTACATGACGACCGCCGTGAGCAGAGCGCCGACCACGTAGGCCAGGCCGTACCAGTAGATGGTGATGGGGCCCGCCGAGA
>DAIMBN010000050.1:11045-11989 GCA_036718335.1 Coriobacteriaceae bacterium | reverse complement strand
CCAACGCGCTCGGAGCTGGGTCGTACCGTCAAGACGGCGTTTTCGGCAGGCGAGGGAAGCGTCTTTTTGGCGGTGGACTACTCGCAGATCGAGCTGCGTCTGCTGGCGCATCTCTCGGGTGACGAGCACTTGGTGCGCGCCTTTAACGAGGGCGAGGACTTCCATGCCGAGACGGCGGCGCGCGTGTTTGGTGTGCCGGTGTCCGAGGTAACGCCCGACCTGCGCAGTCGCGCCAAGGCCGTGAACTTTGGCATCGTGTATGGCCAGCAGGCCTACGGCCTGTCGCAGTCGCTGCATATCTCGATGGCCGAGGCGCGCGACATGATCGACCGCTACTACGAGGCCTACCCGGGCGTGCGTACGTTCCTCGACAACGTGGTGGCGCGCGCCAAGCAGACGGGCTACGCCGAGACCATGTATGGCCGCAGACGCCATATTCCCGAGCTCAAGGCCAAAAACCCGCAACTCCGCGGCTTTGGCGAGCGCACGGCCATGAACCATCCCATGCAGGGCACCGCAGCAGACATCATCAAGATCGCCATGGCCCGCGTAAGTCGTCGCCTGGAAGAAGAAGGCTTTGCCGCCCACATGATCCTGCAAGTGCACGACGAACTGGACTTTGAGTGCCCCATCGACGAAGTCGAGCGCCTAACCACCATGGTCCGCGACGTCATGGAGCACGTAGTGGACCTCCGCGTTCCCCTAATCGCCGAAGCCAGCACCGGCATAACCTGGGCCGACGCCAAATAGGGAAGCAACCACAGTTCCAAAGTAACCAAAAACAGAAGGACGCCCCTTATCAACAAGGAGCGTCCTTCGTTCAATTAAATTCAGCCAAAGTATCTAGGCGCCAAGACGCCATCCAGGCGGCAAGCAAGTCACCGCAGGACCTGGCCGGGCGAGGCGGGTAAGTTTTCGTAGATTCCGCACGAGCCGGAAAGCAC
>DAIMBN010000050.1:0-11035 GCA_036718335.1 Coriobacteriaceae bacterium | reverse complement strand
CACTTAATGTGCTTTCCGAGCGAGCCCAGGACCTGACCGAACGAAAAACTTACCCGCCTCGCCCGGCCAGGTCCGACGAGCAACGTTAACGAGCCGCCAAGATGGCGTCGATGAGCGTCAGTACGCCTCCGTCGTTGTTGCTCGGAATGCGCCATTTAGCATGCGCGTTCATATGCTCCTCGGCGTTGTCCACGATAAAGCTGTGGCCGACGCGCTCCAGCATGGGGATGTCGTTGTAGGTGTCGCCCACGGCGGCGGCATCGGCGATATCGATGCCCAGGTGCTCGCAAAGATGCGCGACGCCGGCGCCCTTGTCGACGCCCAAGTTCATGAAGTCGATCCACTCGCGCCCGGCGTTGGTGACGTAGAGCTTGTCCGAGAACTCGGGACTATAGGTCTCGCGGAAAGCGGGCTCGGCGTCGTAGCCGGGGAAGAAGACCGAAATCTTGTTGGACTCGAAATCAATGCCATCAAAGCTGTCGACGTAGTTGATTGTGTTGTAGTAGACGCTGATCTCGTCGTGGTATTGATGGTCGCGGGCAAGCGCGTAGAACTCGTCGAAGCAGCAAAGGACGGGGACAGCGCGCGGATCCTCCGAGGCACGGCTCAAGACCTGCTGATACAGCTCCACGTCAATAGTGCTCTTATAGATATAGCTGCCGCGATAGATCACGCACGCTCCGTTGTCGGGACAAAAGGCGAGGCGGTTCTTGACGCCCTCGAACATCTCCTCGAGCTTGGGGGCGGGACGTCCGCTGGCGGGGCAGAATACGATGTCGGCGTCGGCGAGCTTGTCTAGGCGCTCATCAAGACCCTGGGGCAGCACGCGCTCGTCGGTCAGCAGCGTCTTGTCCATGTCGACGGCGAGAATCTTAATGTTTCCGATATTGGCGTCCGATTCGTAAGTTTGCATAAAAGCGAGCCTTTCGTTTCGAGATTGTTTCAGACGTTATAGCCATCAATTCGTAGTCGGGCGTATTTTCGCAGGAACGGAGCGTATTTGCACCACGCTTCACAAAGTAATGAAAAAACTTTTCAGAAATTTGAATTTGTCGCTTGTGCTGCGGGCACTTTAGCGTAATATAGCGACCATCGAAAACGGAGACGGAAAAACAACCGCTTACCGAGGAAAAGGTACCGTTTACGATATTAGAATTGCGCCCGGCGATAGGTGAAAGGAGAGGCAGATGCAGTTCGTAACGATCATCACCACTGCAGACAATGCCATCCGACGCCAGCGCGCAATTTCCCGACGACGATAACAATCGTCTCTGTCCGCATGGGGCGAATTGCCTCAACAGAGTCATTTTGAGGTCGTTGGGTTTTAGCACGACATTGCTGCATGTTTCTAGGGCATGTATGTGCTGATTTTTGCTATTTAACCTGATATTGCACGGTATATGACCTTGAAATGACTTGCAACTGACCGATGTTCTAACTAGCTACCAAGGGCGAAAGGAAACAGCCATGAGCAAGGAAAAAGTCGTTCTCGCATATTCCGGTGGTCTTGATACATCCGTATGTGTCAAGTGGCTCCAGGACGAGAAGAATCTCGATGTCGTTTGTGTCTGCGGCAACGTGGGCCAGGAAGAGACCGGACTGGATGCCAAGAAGCAGAAGGCGCTCGACCTGGGCGTTCTCGATTGCCAGGTGCTCGACCTGCGCGACGAGTTCTCCGATGAGTTCCTGACCAAAGCCATTGCAGCAAACTCCATGTACGAGAACAAGTATCCGCTGCTCTCCGCCCTGTCTCGCCCGCTGCTTGCCAAGAAGCTTGTTGAGGTCGCCCACGAGTTTGGCGCGACCTACGTCGCCCACGGCTGCACCGGCAAGGGCAACGACCAGGTCCGTTTTGAGGCCGCCGTCAAGGCCCTCGACCCCGAGCTCAAGGTTATCGCTCCGGTTCGCGAGTGGGACCTGAAGTGTCGCCCCGACGAGGTCGCCTATGCCCACGCCCACAACGTGCCGGTTCCCGAGGGTGCCAACGACAACCCCTACTCCATCGACGACAACCTGTGGGGTCGTGCCATTGAGTGCGGTCACCTGGAGGATCCCTGGAATGAGCCGCTCGACGACGCCTGGGTTATGACCAAGAATCCCGAGGACACGCCCGACACCCCGACGTATACCGAGATTGAGTTTGAGGTCGGCAAGCCCGTCGCCGTCGACGGCAAGAAGATGAAACTCTCCGAGATCGTCATCGCCCTCAACAAGATTTCGGGCGACAACGGCTTTGGCCGTCTCGACCTGGTTGAGGATCGTCTGGTGGGCCTCAAGAGCCGCGAGTGCTATGAGGTTCCCGGCGCCCTGACGCTCATTACCGCCCATAAGGCACTCGAGGACATTTGCGTTGAGGGCGACCTGCTCAAGACTAAGATTAAGCTCGAGCAGGATTGGGCCACCGCCGTGTACAACGGCCAGTGGTACAGCCCACTCAAAAACGCGCTCGACGCCTTTATGGCCGACACCCAGAAGTTCGTGACCGGCACCGTCCGTCTGAAGTTCTTTAAGGGCAACTGCCATGTCGTCGGCCGCAAGAGCCCCTTCAGCCTCTACGACTACGGTCTGGCCACCTACGACCGCGACACCACGTTTGACGAGAAGGCTAGCGCTGGCTTTATCGAGATCGATACGCTGTCGCTCAAGACGTGGGCTAAGGTCCAGGGTCCCAGCTCTGCTGCCGCCCAGGCTTAAGCCTCCCTTTCCTTGGTATTCGCGCGGCCCATCCGCGTGATACATAACGGGCGCACGGGGTCCCTACCTTTCGTTATGCTTGCTGACACTTCTTAACATCGGTGGCCCCTACGTTCCGCCCGCGTATTTGATGCCGCGTCTGCGGCTGAGTCCGAGCCCCGCCGGGGTTATCCGGCGGGGCTCCTTCTATCAATTTGGCGGCTCTGCGCCTATATATATGAGGAGTATCCATTATGTTCCATGCTATCGCGCATGCTTTACTTGCCCTCGTGCCCGAGTTCGATGCTGCAAAGGTCGAGGACGTCCCTATGAGCCTGAAGGCCTGGATCGATGATTCGCAGGGCAACATCCGGAGGGAGACGTTGGGCGCCAAGTGCATGGTGCGTCACTTCTTTGCAAATTAGCTACATGGCCCAGCGCACGGCAGGGAGTGTGTAAAACTAGCGGTTGAAAAATCGCTTTAGCGACAGGGCGCATTGCTTTGGGCGCTTGTTTTGGTATTTGGAGAAAGGAGACGGTTCCATGGCTCTTTGGGGCGGTCGTTTTGAGGCGGGCGTGGCCGAGGTCACGCAGGAGTTTGGCGCGTCGCTGCCGGTCGACAAACATCTCTATAAGCAGGATATCGCCGGATCTAAGGCACATGCCAAGATGCTGGCGGCCCAGGGCATTATCAGCGCCGAGGACGAGCAGGCGATTGCCGAGGGTCTGACCGCAATCGAACAGGATATCGATGCCGGCAACTTCACCTTCGATATTAACGACGAGGACATTCATATGTCCATCGAGAGCGAGCTGACGCGTCGCATCGGCGAGGCTGGTAAGCGCCTGCATACCGGGCGTTCGCGCAACGACCAAGTTGCGACCGATACGCGCCTGGGCGTCAAGGCGCTGGCCAAGGAGCTCATGGAGACCAATCTTGAACTGCGTCATGTGCTGGTGGATGCGGCTAAAAAGTACGACAAGGTGATTCTGCCGGGTTACACGCACATGCAGCATGCTCAGCCCGTGCTGCTGTCGCACCATCTGCTGGCGTATTCCTGGATGTTCGTGCGCGACTTTACACGCCTGAAGGTCGCCTTTGATGCTGCCGACAACTGCCCGCTGGGCGCTGCCGCGCTTGCCGGTACGAGCTATCCGCTCGATCGTCAGATGACGGCCGCCGAACTTGGCTTTGCGGGCGTGATCCCCAACTCGCTCGATGCGGTTTCCGACCGTGATTTCCTCCTCGACCTGCATTACGCCGGCTCCGTCATGGCGATGCACTTGTCGCGTCTTTCCGAGGAGATCGTGCTGTGGTCGAGCTCCGAATTTGGCTTTATCACGCTTTCCGACTCCTACTCCACCGGCTCGTCCATCATGCCGCAGAAGAAGAACCCCGATTTTGCCGAGCTTATCCGCGGCAAGAGCGGCCGAGTCTATGGCAACCTGGTGCAGCTGCTCGTGACCATGAAGGGCCTGCCGCTTGCTTATAACAAGGACTTGCAGGAGGACAAGGAGGGCGCCCTCGATACCGCCCATACGCTCATGCAGTGCCTGTCGGTTATGGCCGGTATGATTTCGACCTGGACCGTCAACGAGGATGCCATGGCGCGCGAGTGCGGTGTGGGGCACCTTGCCGCCACCGATGTTGCCGATTACCTGGCCAAGCGTGGCCTGCCGTTCCGCGAGGCACATGCCGTGGTGGGCCATTTGGTCCTGATGTGTGAGAAGCGCGGCTGCAACCTTGAGGACCTGCCGTTTGAGGTGTTCCAGGAGGCGAGTCCGCTCTTTGAGCACGACATTACCGAGGCGCTCGACATCCCGTCGATTGTCGCCGCGCGCACGACCGAGGGCGGCACCGCCCCTGCCGCCGTTGCCGTGCAGCTGCAGCGTGCCGAGGCACAGCTTGAGGCCGACAAAGGCGTGTTTGGATCGCTGACCAAGGTCGTCGAAATGGGCCACGGGGTAAAGTAGGGGTTTGGCTGAAGCTGTTTTGGCCATTATTTATTGATAAATCGTTGTTGCTTTACGGACGTCTGCTGATGTGGGCGTCCGTATTTTGTTGCTATGGGGGAGGGGCTTGTCGAGAACTTCTGTAGGACCTTTGGGCAGGTTGTGAAGGGGGCACGTTCACGGGCGGCAACCGACCGTCCGCTCGGTTCGATGCGGTTGATGTGCGGTCGGATGGTACTCTAATCGGGCCTCGAAACAGAAGTGACACAAATGGAACGTTTTAATAAATTGTAACGTTTCAAAAAACAGCTTTTTGTTTAACTGCAGCTAAAACTCTGTTACGATGCAGTCCGGGCGGGTGCCGGAATGGGACTTGGGCACGCGCGAACCTACTTGAAAGGCTACCTTATGGCTATCGAGAAGACCTTCATCATGATTAAGCCCGACGCTGTGCGCGATCGTAAGATCGGCGAGATCGTCGCTCGCATTGAGCGTAGCGGCCTTGTCATCGAGCGCATGGAGATGACCACGCTCGAGCGCGCTACCGTCGAGGAGCACTACGCCCATCTGGCCGACAAGCCCTTCTTTGGTGGTCTCTGTGACTTTATGACGAGCGGCCCGGTCGTTAAGATGGTCGTTTCCGGTCTCTCCGCTGTCTCCAAGATGCGCACCCTTATGGGTGCTACCAACCCGCTTGATGCTGCTCCCGGCACCATTCGCGGCGACTTCGCTGTCGATGTCAACGCTAACGTAATCCACGGCTCCGACTGCTTGGAGAACGCCGAGATCGAGATCAAGCGCTTCTTTGGCTAAACCAGCTTTGACTCCTTAAAGCTGTTAGCGTGTGGCTTTGGCGCCGCGGAATTCCATCCGCGGCGCCCTTTTTATTCCAGTAGATTTTTGGTAACCGCTTAGAAATCTACTAAAGAGCCCCCGCCCGGATGTTTCTTCCGGGCGGGGGCTGGCGTTAGCGTATGGCTTTGTAGGTCTTTAGGCCTCGTCGACGACCTTGAGGCCGCGCGTGTGGTCGATCTCGTTGAGGAGGTTAACGCGACGCTCATGACGACCGCCCTCAAACTCGGCGTCGAGCCACTCGTCGACAATCATCTTGGCGAGCTCGGAGCCCACGACGCGGGCGCCAAAGGCGAGCACGTTGGTATTGTTGTGCATGCGGGAGAGCTTGGCGCTGAAGGGCTCGGAGCACACGACGGCGCGAACACCTTCGACCTTGTTGGCGGCCAGGCTGATGCCGACGCCGGTACCGCAGATCAGGATACCCAGGTCGACGTCACCGTTGGCAACGGCCTTACCCACCTTGTAGCCGGCGATGGGGTAATCAAAGCTCTCGGAGGTGTCGGTTCCAAAGTTCACGACCTCGCAGCCGCGCTCCTTCAGGTGCTCGGAAATGATGTTCTTGAGCTCGACGGCGGCATGGTCGTTGCCGATACCAATCTTCATGAGTGGTTCCTCTCTGGTCCGTGCGGCGGAATTGCTAAAGGTTTTACCGCGTTCGACTGCATGATAGCGCGACTTTTGTGTAAACGCTCGGGCGTTTTTTGGTCAAACGCTTTAGCATGCAACAAGACCGGCTTTTCATGAATGAATGCCGTCAGATTGCGCTTAAGCGCCGTCCGTCGGAACCATGGTTGCGGTTTCTGATGCATTGTTATCAAATAAAAGAGTTAACTCTTTTTGAGAGCCCAGTCCGTTATACAAGTAGGAGATACCTATGCCTGCCGATTCCCTTCGTGATACCGCGTTTTGCGATGTTTTGAACCGCGAGCTTGTCTGTGCGCTCGGCTGCACCGAGCCTATTGCCGTTGCCTATGCAGCGGCGCTGGCGAGCCAGACGCTCGGTTGCGAACCCGATCATATGGATGTCGCCTGCTCGGGCAACATCATCAAGAACGTTAAGAGCGTGACCGTGCCCAATTCGGGCGGTATGCACGGTATTGAGGCGGCGGCCGTGCTGGGTGCCGTGGGCGGCGACGCCAAGAGCGCGCTTGAGGTGCTCGAGAGCGTTGACGATAAAGACCGTGCTCGTGTGGCCGAGCTCCTCGCCGATGCCGGCTACTGCGATGTGTCGCTTGTCGAGGGTGTGCCCAACCTCTACATCAAGGTGACTGCCACAGCCGGGGGCCATACCGCAGTCGTCGAGATTACCGACCACCACACCAATGTCACGTGCCATACGCTCGACGGTATTCCGGTATGCGGCAAGTCGGCGGGGGAGTGTGCCGCCTGCGCCGAGCGCGTTATGGCCGAGCGTGCGGCAGATAGCGCTGACACGCCCATGTCGATTGAGTCCATCATCGACTTTATTGAGGACGGCGACATCGATGGTGCCCGCGCTGCCGTTGAGCGTCAGATTGAGCTGAACGGCGCGATCAGCGCCGAGGGCCTGGCGCACGCTTGGGGTGCCGAGGTTGGCCGCACGCTGCTGGGTGCTCGTGCCGATGACGTCGCCTGCCGTGCCCGCGCCCGTGCGGCCGCCGGGTCCGACGCCCGCATGAACGGCTGTGCGCTGCCGGTCGCCATTGTGTGCGGCTCGGGCAACCAGGGCATTACCTGCGCACTGCCCGTTATGGAGTATGCCGAGTACCTGCGCTGCGACCACGATCGCCTGGTGCGCGCCGTGATGCTGTCCGATCTTATCGCTGTGCATATCAAGAGCTATATTGGTGCGCTCTCGGCGTTTTGCGGTGCTATTTGCGCCGCGTGTGGCGCCGGCGCTGCGATTACCTGGCTGTGTGGTGGCACGCGCGAGCAGATTGGCGCGACGGTTTCGAACACACTCGGTAACGTGGGCGGCATCGTGTGCGATGGCGCCAAGGCAAGCTGTGCCGCCAAGATTTCCGCTGCCGTTGATGCGGCGATTCTAGGTCACGATATGGCCATGCAGGGTCGTGGCTTCCGCGCCGGCGAGGGCCTGATCCAGGATACCGTCGAGCAGACAATCGCCAGCATGGGCTACGTGGGCCGTGTGGGTATGAAAGATACTGATGTCGAGATCCTCAACATCATGATCGGCAAGACTCGAGTCTGTTAGTTATTGGTTCCGCCGTTCTACCGAACGGCGGACCGGCCGACGCTGCAAGCCCGCCAGAGCGGCAATCTGCCTTTCAACTTCGGCGGCATGACCAGAAGGTCAATGCCGCCTTGTTTCAAGGCACCTTGCTCGCTCTGGCGGGCTTTCGCTGTCGTTGCCATAACATCGGCGTTGTCTTTGTAATGTGACAAGGGACGGTCTATTTGTCACATTTTTCTCAACCTGCGGCGCTATTTTGTTTGGTGGGAGGGGTCCTATGACAGTTCGTCGGCTACTTGGTGTTCGTAGAAGGCTTCTACTACGGCGTTGAAATCGCGGGCGAAGTCTTCCATGGTTCCGTGCCAGGTGGCTCGGCCGGGTTTTCCCTGGCCAACATAGGCAGTTTGAATGCCGCAGGCGGGGCTAGGGAAGTCGCGCTTGGGATCGTTGCCCACCATAAGGACCTCGTGTGGGTCGAGTCCCATCACCTGAAGCTGCTCGAGATAGTAGGTGGCATCGGGCTTGCAGCGGGTGGTGTTTCCCATGTGCGTGACGAGCTCAAAGGGGGCGTCGGCCAGGTCGCCCCAACCCATGCGGCACTCGATGGCCCCCTGGGGAAAGCTGGGGTTGGTAAAGAGCGCGCAGCGCAGTCCTGCGTCCTGTACGGCCTGGAGAGCGGCGTGTGCGCCCGGCATGGCGTGGGCGTTGATGACATCGTCGTTCTTGTACGGAAGCACTTCGCGGTCGTAGTAGGTAAACGCCTCGTAGATGAGGGGATCGGAGAGGCAGATGCCGCATCGGCGCTCGACCTCGGTGCGGTAAAATTCAAGATTGGTGCGGTTGTCCGTGCCGCTTCGGCGGTTGGCGTTGAGGTCGACCAGAATGGTGCCGAGGCGCGCCATCGTGCCACCGCGGCTGCGGCGTCCGATATCCGCGAGCATCGACGATACATCCTTAAAATAGCGAAGGATGAACGCGTTGAGGTTGATGCTGAGAAGCGTCTCGTCCATATCGAAAACGACTGCTTTGAGCACGCGGGCACCTTTCTCGATAAATCGTTCCAGAATCGTTGCTCCGGATACTTTACCCCAAAGCCGTATGCCTAACTGCCTATCGTCAACTTATGGAGACGGTCGTCCACAAGATTGCGAAAAAGTCTCCATACGAGTAAAAAATCGCAGTTCACGCTTGAAATCGAAATGATTTCCCCGTAACCTATACGAACGTGATTGCATAAGCGTCACATTAGTATCTGTCGGCTCCCGAGTGTTCCTAAACGTTGTGTGCTTGTCGCACCCTTCTGTAGGTCCTAGCAATCGGGGCCCCGTAGTTCGAAAGGGGTCCACCTTTGAGTGAGATTCAGAACTCGTCCATTTTCTCTCTTGACGATGTCAACGAGGAGGAGATGAACAACCTCATCGACGGTACGATTACCGACTTTGATGAGGGCGATCTCGTTAACGGCACTGTCGTTAAGATCGAGCATGACGAGGTGCTCGTTGACATCGGATTCAAGTCCGAGGGCGTTATCCCGGTCCGCGAGCTGTCCATCCGCAAGGACGCTAACCCTGCAGACATCGTTGCACTCGGTGATCCCATCGAGGCTCTGGTTCTCCAGAAGGAGGACAAGGACGGTCGTCTGGTCCTGTCCAAGAAGCGTGCCGAGTACGAGCGTGCTTGGAACCGCATCGAGGAGAAGTTCAACTCCGGCGAGAACGTCGAGGGCGAGGTTATCGAGGTTGTCAAGGGCGGCCTGATCCTCGACATCGGCCTGCGTGGCTTCCTGCCCGCTTCCCTCGTCGACCTCCGTCGCGTCAAGGACCTCACCTCCTACATGGGCACCCGCATCGAGGCCCGCGTTATCGAGATGGACCGCAACCGCAACAACGTCGTCCTCTCCCGTCGCGTCGTGCTCGAGGAGTCCCGTAAGGCCGAGCGCTCCGAGATCCTGTCCAAGCTCAAGTCTGGCATGCGTCTCCAGGGCACTGTTTCCTCCATCGTCGACTTCGGCGCCTTCGTCGACCTCGGCGGTATCGACGGCCTCATCCACATCTCCGAGCTCTCCTGGAACCACGTCAACCATCCTTCCGAGGTTGTCAAGGTCGGCCAGGAGGTCGAGGTCGAGGTTCTCGACGTCGATCTCAACCGTGAGCGCATCTCCCTGGGTCTCAAGCAGACCACCGAGGATCCGTGGCGCGCACTGGTCAAGAAGTACCCCGTCGGCGCTATCGTCGAGGGCACTGTGACCAAGCTTGTCCCGTTCGGCGCTTTCGTCGACCTGGGCGAGGGCATCGAGGGCCTGGTGCACATCTCCGAGATGGCCAACAAGCACGTCGACCAGCCTTCTCAGGTCACCCACGTGGGCGACAAGGTTCAGGTCAAGGTCATGGAGATCGACCTCGACCGTCGTCGCATCTCCCTGTCCATGAAGTCTGCTGCTGAGACTCTGGGCGTCGAGATCGAGGTTACCCCGCTTCCTTCCGAGAAGAAGGACGAGGAGACCGACGCCGAGTAAATCGGTTTGACGATCACTTGTTTTAAGGGATCCGTCCGTAATGGACGGGTCCCTTTTTGCATTTGCTGCTGAGGTGCACGATGCTGCCCGTGCGCAATGCTGCCCGGGCTGTCCACAGGCTATTGGGTTGTCAGTGCATGAAAAATGCCGACATCCCGCCTCGGGGAGGAGGCGGGAACACACCGAGTAGACGGAGGGGTGTGGAGCGCGGTCGCGTCTCGACTGACGACGTTGCCCATCGACAGGACCATTGTAGCGCATGGCGGTTCTTGGTTTATCGTGTCGAGCATTTGCGTTGTGCCATTGCCTGCGGCAACGGTGTGTTACACTTTTTCACTGCTGAGTGGGCCAGACGGTCGCGCGATGTGCTGCTTGCAGTACGCGTGAGGAAAGTCCGGGCTCCAGAGGGCGGGATGCCGGCTAACGGCCGGGCGGAGTGATCCGACGGAAAGCGCCGCAGAAAAGAAGACTCCCACCTGCGCCGCAAGGCGTAAAGGGAAAAGCTGAAACGGTGGTGTAAGAGACCACCAGCGTCGTGGCAACACGGCGGCTTGGCAAGCCCCATCCGGAGCAAGCGCGAATAGGAACGCTATGGGCCGGCCCGGTCCGCGTTCGGGTAGCGTGCGTGGAGCTGCATGGTAACGTGCAGACAAGATAAATGACCGTTCACGACAGAACCCGGCTTATCGGCCCACTCGGCACTTTGTTGACGCTGCGACGGCGTCAGTTGGTCGATTTGGCGCTCATTCGTCGGTCGCCGCCATAAGGCGTGCTCCCTCCTCTTTCGGGCCAAATCGACTCAGCTGACGTCGTCTCGCTCATATGACCCAATCCGCTGTCAAGAGCCACAATGGCCCCGCCGACCG
>DAIMBN010000049.1:1159-12560 GCA_036718335.1 Coriobacteriaceae bacterium | reverse complement strand
TTGTCATACGCCTCGCTGGCCTGTTCGGACTTTACCTTGGCAGCATCGCGGGCGCTGCGAGCCTTCGCCTTGTGAGCAGCGGCCTCGGCTGCCTTCGTCTTGCTGTCAGCAAGCGTGGCGTTTGCCTTATCGAGAGCTGCCTGGGCAGTGGCAGCCTCGCCCTTGGCGGTATCGAGGTTCTGCTTGAGGGACTCGATGTCGATTCCGCCGAGTGCGTCCTTCGCGGCGTTGTATGCCGTCTTCGCGGCGGCGGTGCCGGACTTAGCCTTCTCGTACTCGCCCTTGGCGGTGTTCATGTTCACATCGGCTGCGGTGAAAGCGTCCTGGGCGGCATCCTGCCCGTTTACAGCTGCGAAGTAAGCTTCCCTAGTAGTTCCAAAGTTCTTCTGCGCCTCGGCGAGCTTGCCCTGAAGCTTCTTGAGCTGCGCCTTCTGCGCCTGCGTGCCGCCAGCGTTATAGGCAGAATCGATGTAGTCGTTGACGAGCTTCTTGAACTCAGAGACCGTGAAATCGGCCTGAGTGTCATCATCGCTGTAATCGAATGCGGTTACCTCGGAATCGGTGTTCTTTCCGCTACCGGTTGCGATACCGATAGCCGCCGTAGCGGAATCGATAATGTTGAGATAGTGCCCGCAGCCGTCTCCTCTTTCCTTACCGTTCTCATCTTTTGTACCGGAATACACATCGTTATAGTTTTGGTAGATATAGTACGAATCATAGCGATGAGCTATGAGATCTTTGCCAGCCTCGCTATCCGCACCGTACTTTTTAATCCAATTCTCGTAATTAGCCTTCTCCTGAGTGTAGAGACCAGTGTAGGGCCAGCCGAGGGTATCCTCGGTCTCACCGCCGGTGTATGCTCCGCCGCCGCCGGCAAGATTTTCACCGTTATCATAGTAGCAGCCAGAGTGTCTCCAGATGTTCGATGAATACGATGTATTGAGGGCGGCTGCCACAGTCATGCGGAGGCTGACGCTGAGCGCCGACTGGCCGTTCGCCTTGCGGAGATTGTTTTGGGTGTCGAGATATGTCAGGGCGTTGCGCATCTGCTCCAAGGAGAGCGGGTTGGCGTCGCGAGACATGTCCTGATCGACGTACTGGTCATACCATTCGGCCTTGTCAGCGGCGCCGGTCAACGTCGATACGGCATCCTGGGCGTTCTTTTTCTGCGTGGCTGTGAACTGGCTGCCGCCGATGATGTAGTTCATGAAGCCGAACATACCCTGACTGATGACTTCCTGGTCAACGGTCATGTTGGACTTTAGGTCTGCAATCTGCTGCTCAAGAGCCTCAACCTGGACATTAGCAGCGTCATAAGCCTTTTCCGCGGCGTTCGAAGCGGCGCAGGCCGCCTCCCACTCGCTGCGCTTCTGCTGGCGGACCTCGACGAGTCGGTCGTACTCCGCCTTCTTGTCGGCCTCGGTCTGCTGAGCCTGCTCGTATGCCGACTTCGCAGCGTCGCGCTTGCTGGCGGCGGCGTTGTACTCCTTGTTTGCCGCACCGTATGCAGACTGGGCAGATGCCACAGCAGCGTTAGCGGCGTTGACCTTCTCCTGCGCGGCAGTGACGGTAGTCTGCGCAGCCTGCAGGTTCGCCTGTGCGGTGGCGTCTGCAGTCGTCGCGGCTTCGAGCGCGTCCTGCGCGGTCTTGAGCTCACCAGCAGCAGCGATTTTGGCGGCCTCAAGCGCGCTCAGGTCAACACCCGTACCCGAGACGGCAGCATCGAGCGCGGCCTGCGCCTGGTTGAACTTCTGCTGGGCGTTATCGCGCGCGGTGGTTGCGACTGCGAGAGCAGCGGCAGTCTCCTGCTTCTTGGCCTGGGCAGTCGTCAAAGCTGCCTCGGTATTCTGCTTTTCCTGCTGGGCGCTGGCCTCGGCAGCCTTGGCCTGGTCCAGATTGTCCTGTGCAGTAGTAACGGCCTTATTGGCGTCATCGAGCTTTGCCTGCGCGTCCTCGACGGCCTTCTTGGCGGCCGCGTACTCGTCCATACCCATGGCCTCGAGCTTGGCCTGGGCATCATCGAGGGCCTTCTTGGCCTCATCCTGCTTTGCCTTGGCGTCCTTGAGCGTCTGCGTCTTATCCTCGACACTCTTGTTGGCCTGTTCGAGCTGATCGTTCAGGTCGCCCAGCTTCTTCTGCTGCTGCTCGGTCTTTTCGACGGCCGCTTTAAGCTCGTCGATCTTCTCCTGAAGCGCGGCTACCTCGGCCTCGTTCTGCTCGGCGGCGTTATCGGTCACGGCCTGCGAGGCCTGATTCTTTTGCTGCTGCGCCTGCTTTTGAGACTGGCCCGCCGCGTCGGCCTTCTTCTGGGCGGCATCGTAGGCGGCCTGAGCGTCCTTGAGCTGCTTTGCCGACTCCTCGGCCAGCTGGGCAGCCGTCTTTACGACCGCTTGGTTACCGGCGGTAACGGTATTCTCTACAGAACTACCCCCCCCCTGAACAGAATCGCCGTTACCGGTTGACGGTGCGGCGATTGCCGCCAGCGGCGACATGAGCGGCTGAGCGATGAGGCCCGCCGTCAAAACGGTTGCGACGGCGCGGTTAGCAACGCCCTTGACGTTGACGGCCTTGGCCCGAGGCTCAAAGTGTTGTGGACTGTAGTTTGCCATGGCTTTCTCCCTTTGACACGGATGTATCCATACGTATCAAACGGTAGCTGTCGATTTTTGAATTCTGTTGCGCAACATTGGCGACCAGCGTATTTTTTGAAATTCACGCTCTCGTGCTTCACAATTTCGTCACATATGTAGGAGCTGGTGCATCATATTCTTGCGGGATCGAATTGAGCCTATGATTTGCATTTGCCCCCACGTCATCTGCCCCATCGGATTCCGCATCCAACAGACACCCCGCCCGCCACGGTGTAGAGTTAGGACAACGGGCGCGTTGCGCGGACCGCGCTGGAACGAGGTGGACATGGAACTCGACAAACAACAGATCAAGCGACTACGCGAACGCCATCACCGGCGCCACGGCATCCGCCCTGCTCATAGTGAGGCTGCCGAGCAGGCTGGTCGCTTTTTAAAGCGCGCGTTCAACATTCGCGAGGGACGCGCGCCCTATCACGTGATCCGCAAGCGTTTTGTAAACGGGGCGCGTCTGACTGGCTCCCACCTATGCATCCTCATCATCGCCATGCTGATCGCGAGCATCGGCCTCGATATCGATTCGGACATCGCCATCGTGGGCGCCATGCTCATCTGCCCGCTCATGGGCTCGGTCCTTGCCATGGCATACGGCATCGCCACGCTCGACCGCGAGATTACCGTCGAGGCCGTCGCCAGCCTTGCGCTGCAGATGGCCTTTTGCCTGGTCACGTCCACGCTGTACTTTAAGCTCTCGCCCCTTGGCACCACCACGGCCGCCATCATCGACAACTCTACACCCACCGTCTGGGACCTTACCGTCGCACTCGCAGGCGGCTTTGCAGGCGGGCTGGGCAACTCGCGCGACCAGGAACCCGCCACGCTCATCGCCGGCGTGGCCGTGGCGACCGCGCTCATGCCGCCTCTGTGCGCGGCGGGCTATGGCATCGCCATCGCAAGCGGGTCGCTGTTTCTCTCGGCGCTTTACGAGTTTGGCATCAACGTGGTCTTTATCGCACTCGCGGCCGAAGCCGTATTACTTATCTTGCGCGTGCCGCTCAAGCGCGACCTCAACGGCGACGGCATTGTAACCGCCGAAGAAGATGCCGAGGTCGACGAGCTATCGCGCAAGGTGCGCCGCCGCATCATTGTGGGTACGGTAGTCTTTGCCATCCCCTGCATCGTTATGACGGCGGGGTCTATTGGCTCGGCGCAGACCGGCGTGCAGGACGGCTACGGTGTCACCGAAACTACGCGCGAACTTGCCGCGGTGCTGCCGGGCTTTAAGGATTACACCGTCGCCGTCGAGACCTCGGCTACCGAAGGCGAGGAGGAGGGCGTCGTCGAGCGTGAGATTGTCGCCCATGTGACGACAGGCGAGGCGCTTGGGGCACACGACCGCCGTGTCGCCCGCAAACTCATCGACCTCAATGTGCCCGAGCTCGATCGCGTTGAGTTCGATGTGAAGTGATGCGGGACGCGAGGCGGGCCCGGCGCGAGCGCGCGCAGCCACGGGGCACAGACGCAGCCAAGCGCAGCGCTACAGCTCGTACTTGTACACGCGGTAGATGTACTTCTCGGCTTCCATCTCGTAGGTGGCGATGGGCAGTCCATAGCGATCGTACTCGGCAAAAGTCTTGGCCATGCCCGATGCCACGAGCATGCTATTCGAATCGCCGACGCGCTGCGCACTGCTCGCATAGCCCGAGAACGGCACGGCGATCTGGTCCACAAGCTCGTAGGTGCGCACGGTCTCGTCCACCGTAAAGATGCGCCCAAACGAATGCGTTCCCTTGCTGTAGTCGGTCGCCACCGCGGCGCCCAGCTGGCCCCAGTCGAACTTGGGATAGCGCTCGGTCGCACCAAAGTTGTTGTCGTATAGCAGCACCTGGTAGCGACCAGTCGCTGCCGTGTCAGAACTCGGCAGATACGTCACGCTGTGCTGGCCTGCATTGAGCGAGAAATCGCCCTGGGCCTGCAATAACTTGTCTTCAAAGCCCGAGCCAGCCCAAAAATCGGGCAAGCCCACGGAAGGCTGCAGCGAGATCATTTGCGCAACATATGTCCAGCAAAAACGGGTGGTAGCCGGTACGACTACCACCCGTTTGTCTTATATCCGGCTCGAAGTAGGCCAACTACTTCTTAATACCGCGCCCCAGACGCTTGGCGACCGATGCAACGGCCTCCTCACTGGCCGGTCCACAGCTCACGCAGCCATCATGGGCACGCATCTGGCCGGTGACCTCGTCCATCGCGAGCGGCGCCACCTTCTCGAGCTTAAAGCCTTTACCGGCGCGCATGTTTTCCTTGGCCACGCTGATCATGAGCTTAATACGGTTGAGCTGGTTGACCTCGGACGCGCCGGGGTCGTAGTCCACCGCGACAATGTTGCTCTCGGGGTGCTGACGGCGCAGCTCCTTGATCACGGCCTTGCCCACCACGTGGTTGGGCAGGCACGCGAAGGGCTGCGTGCAGATGATGTTGGGCGCACCGTGATCAATCAGGTCGAGCATCTCGGCCGTGAGCAGCCAGCCCTCGCCCATGTTGTTGCACACCGAAAGCACCGTGCGGGCCTTGTCCGCCATGGTGCCGATGCGCTCGGGCACCTCAAAGCGGCGGGACTTCTCGAGCATCTCCTCCACCGGCGTACGCATCCAGTCCACGAGCTTGATGAGCGCCTGCATACCAGCGCGCGTGGTAGCAGAGCTTCCCAGCTCGTCCTTCTGCAGCTCGGCGTTGCTCATGGAGTACAGGAAGAAGTCGAGCAGGCCCGGCACCACTGCCTCGCAGCCCTCGCGCTCGATAACGTCGACCACGTGGTTGTTGGCTGTGGGGTGGAACTTGACCAAGATCTCACCGACCACGCCCACGCGCGGCTTGGTGCCCTCACCCACGAGCGGCATGGTGTCGAACGCGCGGATGGCCTCGCGGCACAGCTTGGTGTAGTTGTGGCGGTTGAACTTAGGCGCCAGCTTGCGGGCACGCGCCATGTACTCCTCGTAGAGCGCGTTGGCGGCACCGGGCGTGGCCTCGTACGGACGGCAGCGGTAGAGCATCTGCATCATCACGTCACCAAAGAGCACCGCGTAGACTGCCTGCTTAAGCAGCGCCGGCGTAATCTTAAAGCCGGGGTTGTCCTCGCCGAGCGCCACGGCCGAAAGCGAGATCACCGGGATCTCGGGGTGGCCGCTCTCACGCAGGGCCTTGCGGATGAGTGCGATGTAGTTGGTGGCACGGCAGCCGCCGCCGGTCTGGCTGATGACCACGGCCGTCTTGGACAGGTCGTACCGGCCGCTCTCGATGGCCTCCATAATCTGGCCCGTTACCAGAATCGACGGGTAGCAAATGTCATTGTTCACATAGCGCAGACCGGCCTCGACGGCGTCGTGATCGGTCGAGGGCAGAAGCTCCAAGTTGTAGCCGGCACCGCGGAACACCTCTTTGACCAGGTCAAAGTGGATCGGCGCCATCTGCGGGCACAGGATGGTATAGCCCTCCTCGCGCATCTGCTCGGTGAAGGGTACCTTGGGCCACGCGGTCGACGCGCTCTCACGCTGGGCCTCAAACGTGTACTTGCGGCTCGCGAACGCGGGGGCATCCGTGGAGGGCGCCACCGGCGCGGCGTCGCCCTGCTCGTAGGCCTCGCCCGCGGCCGTGGCCTCGGCCAAGCGCTCGGCCTCCTGGTCCTTGAGCGCTGCCATGAGCGAGCGGATGCGGATGCGCGCGGCGCCCAGGTTGGACACCTCGTCGATCTTGAGCACGGTGTAGATCTTGCCGCTGGCCTCCAGAATCTCCTGCACCTGGTCGGTGGTCAGGGCGTCCAGGCCGCAGCCGAAAGAGTTGAGCTGGATCAGGTCCAGGTCGTTGCGCATCGTCACAAAACGGGCGACGGCATACAGGCGGCTGTGGTACATCCACTGGTCGACGACGCGAATCGGACGCTCGGGCTTCACCAGGTGCGCAAGCGAATCCTCGGTAAAGACCGCGAAGCCAAAGCTCGAGATAAGCTCGGGTAGGGCATGGTTGATCTCGGGGTCGTTATGGTAGGGACGGCCGGCGAGTACGATACCGTGGCCGCCGTGATCCTCGACCCACTTAAGGGCCTCCTCGCCCATGGTCTGGATGTCCTCGTGGAAGCGCGCATCGGCCTCAAAGGCAGCGTTGACAGCGGCATCGACCTCGGAGCGCGTGATCTTGGGACCGCGCACGCGACCGCGACCGGCCTCAGCATCGGCCACGCGGTCGACGGCGAGCACCTGGTACAGGCGGCGCTTGAGCTCGGTCTTGTCGTGATACGGCACAAACGGATACAGGAACTCGATGTTCTGCTCGCGGATCTCGTCGATGTTGAGTGCCAACGCCGTGGGGTAGCTCATGACGATGGGGCAGTTATAGCAGTTACCGGCGGTCGGATCCTCCTTGCGCTCCCAGCGCACGCACGGCATCCAGATAAAGTCGACGTCACGGTCGATAAGGTTCATCACGTGGCCGTGGCTCATCTTGGCCGGATAGCACACGCTCTCGGACGGCATGGACTCGATGCCCGCCTGGTAGGTCTTTTTGCTCGACTGGTCGGACAGCTGCACGCTAAAGCCCAGGCGCGTAAAGAACGCATGCCAGAAGGGGTAGTTCTCGTACATGTTGAGTGCGCGCGGGATGCCGACGGTGCCGCGCGGGGCCTCGTCGGGGCTCAGCACCTCGCGGTTAAACAGCAGATCGTTTTTCTTTTTGAAGAGGTTGGGGGCCTCGGTCTTCTGCTTTTTGTGGCCGGCGCCCTTCTCGCAGCGGTTGCCGGTGATAAAGCGCCTGCCGCCGCCAAAGTCGTTGACGGTGAGCTGGCAGTTGTTGGAGCAACGGCCGCAGCGGACATGCTTTTGCGTCACGGTGAGGTGCGCGATGTCCTCGGCTGAAAGGATGGTCGAGGTGCCATCGGCGCCGGCGCGATCGCGAGCGAGCAGGGCCGCACCATAGGCTCCCATGCAGCCGGCGATGTCGGGACGCACGGCATGAACGCCGGTGAGCTGCTCAAATGCGCGAAGCGTGGCGTCGGACATAAAGGTGCCGCCCTGGACGATCACCTGGCTGCCGATCTCCTTGGGGTCGCGCAGCTTAATGACCTTGAACAGGGCATTCTTGATGACGGAATAGGACAGGCCGGCCGCGATGTCGCCCACCGTGGCGCCTTCCTTTTGCGCCTGCTTGACGCGCGAGTTCATAAAGACCGTGCAGCGGCTACCCAGGTCGACGGGGGCCTTGGCATGGATAGCGGCATCGGCGAACGCGCGCACGTCCATGTTCATAGAGACGGCAAAACTCTCGATAAAGCTGCCGCAGCCCGACGAGCAGGCCTCGTTGAGCATGATGTGCTCGATAACACCGTCCTTGACGCGCAGGCACTTCATGTCCTGACCGCCGATGTCCAGGATGAACTCGACGCCGGGCAGGAATGCCTTGGCGCCGCGCAGGTGCGCGACGGTCTCAATCTCGCCGGAGTCGGCCTTGAGGGCCTCGATGAGCAGCGCCTCGCCGTAGCCCGTGGTGGTCACGTGGCCGATGGTGCAGCCGGCGGGGATGTGGTTGTAGAAATCGGCCATGATGACCTTGGCCGTGCCAAGGATGTCGCCGTTGTTGTTACCGTACCAGGTGTGCAGCAGCTGGCCGTCCTCGCCCACGAGCGCGGCCTTCATGGTGGTGGAACCGGCGTCGATGCCAATGAACACGCGGCCGGTGTAGCCGTCGAGCTTGCCCTTGGGAACGACTTCCTGGTCGTGGCGGGTCTTGAACTCGGCAAAGTCCTCGTCGGTGGCAAAGAGCGGGTCCAGACGCTCGACCTCGGCACCCTGTGTGTCACCCAGGGCATCGATAGCCTCGATGAGCTGTGGGAACGTGCTGAGCTTGTTGGACTCATGCGCCATGGCGGCGCCGCTCGCCACAAACAGGTGGGCGTTTTGGGGCACAATGCGGTGCTCCTCGTCCAGGTTGAGCGTGAGGTAGAAGCGATGGCGCAGCTCGGAGAGATACTGCAGCGGGCCGCCCAAGAAGGCGACGTTACCGCGGATGGGACGGCCGCACGCCAGACCCGAGATGGTCTGGGTCACGACGGCCTGGAAGATGGAAGCGGCCACGTCCTCGGGGCGGGCGCCCTCGTTGAGCAGCGGCTGCACGTCAGTCTTGGCAAAAACGCCGCAGCGGCTGGCAATAGGATAGATGGTGGTGGCGTTGGCCGCGAGCTTGTTGAGGCCACTGGCATCGGTGTGCAGCAGGGTTGCCATCTGATCGATGAAGGCGCCCGTGCCGCCGGCGCAGGTGCCGTTCATGCGCTGCTCGATGCCGTTGTCGAAGTAGATGATCTTGGCGTCCTCGCCGCCCAACTCGATGGCGACATCGGTGGCCGGGATGAGGGTCTCGACGGCGCGCTTGCTGGCGATGACCTCCTGGACAAACTCCAGGTCGAGCCACTGGGACAGCAGCAGGCCACCCGAGCCGGTAATGGCGCAGGTCATTTGGGCCGTCGGCAACACGGTCGCGGCGCCTTCGAACAAGTCGCGGGCACAGGCGCGGACATCGGTGTGATGGCGCTGGTACTTGGCGTAGACAATCTGGTTGTCGTCGTTGAGCACAGCGAGCTTAACGGTGGTAGAGCCCACGTCGATGCCCAGGTGCAGGTTGCCACGAGCGTTCTCGGGGTTGAAAATCGCGCCTTCGGGGGCGTGGGCGGCGGTGACGGCTACAGGCTCAGCGGCGGTGGCGGGCTCGCTAGCGACGGACGTCTCCCCTGCCGCGTTCTTGGCATCGGCAACTGCCTCAGCAACTTTCTCGGCAGCCGCGGTCGCCGCCTTCTGCGCGGCGTCCACCACGGCGGGCGCGGCCTCGCGTGCGGCAGCGACCATGCGGTCCTTGATGCCCTCGACGAGTTTGCTCATCTGTCTCTCCTCTTAGTTGTTGGACTCGACGGTTGCGGCGGTGTCGGCCGCGTCCTCGAGCTGCAAGTTCAATAGCTTCATGCCGTATTCCGGCACGTTGATATCGATGGGTTGGCCATACAGGTCACCAGGGCGCACAAAGGCGATAACCGTCATGATGCGCGCCATGGTCTCGGGCGATTCGGAAAGGTCACGCTCAAACCAACGTTGGATCATGCCGACCTCGGCACTCACGACATAGGTGACGTAGTAGTCAAAGAAGGTGCCCAGCGCCAAGCCCAAAATGCCCGTCTGTGCACGCGGCACCACGGCCTCGCGTGCGGTATCGATGATCTTTTTAATAAAGGCGGGGTCGCCGCCCGGGCCCAGCAGGGCCCCGATAAGGTCGCGATTAGCCGCAAGATAGCGAAGCAGCTCAACCGAACCGGGTGCCGGCTCGAGCTCGTCGATGTTGCGGTAAAGATCGGGTAATTGAGCTGCGGTGATAAGCTCCACCCGCTCGCGAATCTCGGCAAGCAGGCCGTCCTCGATCTGGCTGATAAAGTCGGGGATATCGCGGTAGTGCGAATAGAACGTGCGGCGCGTAAGGCCGGCACGCTCGGTGAGCGACGCGACGTTAATGCGCGAAAGGTCGCCGCTTTCGGCAAGCTCGCTGGCAAGTGCCTGGCGAAGGGCACGCTGCGAGCGAAGAGACCGGCGATCGCATTTCTCGAGCTGGGACAAGCGTCCTCCTTGTTACTCAGCCTGTGCGCTATTGCACAGTGCGAGTATTATTGCACACCGTGTGCATCAACACGTAAAGGCAATATTTGGGATGTGACAAAGGGGCTATCCCTTTGTCACATTATTCGATGACGGTGCGGGAGTTTTGCTTGCGCATGGTGGCGAGCATGTGTTTGGGGACGGCGTGGACCATGCAGCTACCGATAGTCGCGCTCGCGGCGGCCTTGGCCGCGTCACTGCCATTCTTGGTGGCATAGCTGTGACGGAAACGCTTGAGCACGGCGATGTCGTTGCCGCCGTCGCCGTAAACCGCGACCTCGTCCTCGGCAATACCGTAGTAGCCCGCCAGCCAGGCCACGCTCTCACCCTTGTTGCACGCCACGTCCGTGATCTCGAACATCACCGGATCGAACGGCGCGTTGACCACACGGTCCGAGCGCTCGGCCAAATACGCCTTAAGGTCGCGCTCCAGCTCGAGCGAGGTCACGCGGCAGTTGATTTTGCACACGTCATGACGCAGGATGTCACCGATCGACTGGTCGAAATACTGTTCCTCGTGATACCCGCCACGTGCACGCATGCCGCGCATCACGATGCGCTTGATAGGACTGTCCTTTTTAAAGCCCGCCTGGTGCATCTCGAACGAACCGCTCGAGAACATGCCGTCGGGCGTGGAGCAGTCGAAGCAAATGTCCGGGAACGCCTTGAGCAGCTCCTCGGTAACCTGCGGGTCGATGGTCCAGGTCTTGAGCACCTCACCATGGCTGTCGCGCACGATGGATCCGTTGGAGCAGCAGGCGTCGAGTGCCAGACCTGTGAAGCCATGCTCGCCGATCGGCAGCGTCGAGCGTCCGGTCGCGGGAACCACATGCAGCCCGGCTTCGGTCAGCTCGCGAATGGCGCGGCGGATGGTTCCGTCGGCCTCGTGTAGGGCATTCAGCAGCGTTCCGTCTAAGTCACTCGCAAACATCTTGATCATGGGCATGCCTCTCCTTCGTCTGCACGATATTGTAGACGAGAACGGGCGCGCCCCAAGAGAGGCACGCCCGTCAGGCGAAAGATTGTCCTACACCGCGGCGGGGCCATGTTCGCCGGTGCGGATGCGGATAACCTCCTCGGCCGGCTCGACCCAAATCTTGCCGCCTCCAACGGCACCGCAATCTTGGAAAC
>DAIMBN010000049.1:0-1149 GCA_036718335.1 Coriobacteriaceae bacterium | reverse complement strand
GCTGCGTTGTCGAATGGAAACGGTGCCGCAATCTTGGAAACGGCGCGGCAACGGGCGCGAAACCAACGGGAAATACGCGAGCAAGGAAGCCGCGAGCGCGCCCGTCCCGGCTAGCGCCGGAACAGCTCGCGGGCTCGGTCGCGGAGGTCGGTAGCTCGGATGACGCCCTCGTAGCGGTTGATACGCAAGCGCGGGAAGGCATTGAAGAAGCGCAGGTCGCGGCGGCTGAGTGACACGCTCGGCACCGGACGGCTTATGCCCTTGCCGGCAAGGCGACGACTGAGCGACGGACGCGGCATGCTCGGTGCGGCATCGGCCACGCGGCGGGCGGCAAGCGCCAGGCCGCGAGCACCATCCGAGATAAACGTCGGCATCGAAGCCTTCTCGCGCAGGGCATCGAGCGCCGCGTCGCCCAGCTCGATCAGCCACGCGTTAACGGCACGGCCGCGGATGTGCGTCTGCGCCACCGAGTCGATCGCCGAATCGGGAATACGTTCGAGCATGGAGTCGGACGCATCGGCAAGCGACTCATTGATGCGGTCGGCAAGGTCGGCCCGGACGCGCTCCAGCTGATCGGACAGACGCCGCCAGCTCGCCAACGAGCACAACGCGTCGACCATCATCGCGACCGCGACGATAAAGGCGGACAGCCGCACAATCAGCACCGGCAGATGGCCAAGCAGCCCCAGCAATGCCGGCTCCACTAAACGGCAAATACACAACGCACCCAAGCCAAACGCGCAGGCCCAGTACAGGCAAATGCGTCCGTGCAAGTTAAACGGCAGGTGCGAGTAATCCCAAAAGCGAGCGCCCGTTGTTTTTTCCAACAGTACGCCTACGCTGTACTCAATCACGCTGCATACGAGCGCTGCAGCGACAAACTGGCTTGAGGCATCCGGAATCCCGCGCAACAGCAGCCAGCAGGCAATGCCGCCCACACCATAGATAGGACAACACGGCCCCAGCAAAAAGCCGCTGTTGGCAAATCGTCCGTGATTGAGCATGGCGCAGACCGTCGACTCCCACGCCCAGCCGCAAAACCCGTAAAAGGCAAACGAGAGCACCAGTGCCGAAAGCGGGCAGACGGCAAGCGTCGCGCCGCCAAACGCCATATCAATCGCGGTCCCCACCGTCTACCCTCTCCTCTTT
>DAIMBN010000124.1:0-1792 GCA_036718335.1 Coriobacteriaceae bacterium | reverse complement strand
GGCGGCTGCGAGAAGGGCTACTACCTCGCCGACTGCTTCGGCCTGCGCCTGCTCAACCGCCGCGGCTGCTTCCCCAAGTTCGACCTGTTCATCGAGCAGACGAAGGACGTCTGGAAGGACATGCTCGACATCCGCAAGCGCTTCGAGCCGCGCGCCGAGGAGCTCGCCCGCAAGTACGCGCTGGCCGACTACACCATGTTCATCGGCTCGGGCGCGCTGTGGGGCGAGACCATCCTGTACTCCATGTGCCTGCTCGAGGAGATGCAGTGGAAGCGCATCCGCCACATCACCTCGCACGACTTCTTCCACGGCACGCTCGAGCTGCTCGAGCCCGGCGTCCCGGTGTTCCTGTTCATGGGAGAGGACGAGTGCCGCGCCCTCGACGAGCGCGTCCGCGCCTTCCTCACCAGCGGCGTGACCGGCGACGAGGACTACGTCATCATCGACACCGCCGAGTACGCGATCCCGGGCCTGGACGACGACTTCCGCGTCATCGTGTCGCCGTGGATCCTGTCCGTGCTGACCACCGACCGCCTCGCGCGCAACTACGAGCTGGTCACCAAGCACAACCTCAAGTACCGCCGCTACTACCACCAGTTCGACTACTAAGAGCTGGTCACGGGTCCGATATCTTGGCTGGTTGATATCTCGACCCTGCACAAGGGCGTCCGCATTTGCGCGGGCGCCCTTTTTGCGTTGTGACAAGAGACTGCTGCTAACCGCTCGCCCTATGTTTCCAAATGAATACGCTATGAGCGGTTGCGGCGGATTTTCCCCGCAAGCACTCTAGTATGCTAAAGTACCCAGAAGACCGGCGGAGCTATGCCGGTCTTCTGCTCTATATGAAACACAGCATGAGGAGGCTCACCAGATGACGGCCACACCGTGGGGATTCCGGGACATATTGCCCGAGGAGGCTCAGGCGCGCGAGGAGATCGCATATACGGTGAAGGGCTGCTTTAGGGAGCATCATTACCTGCCGGTCGAGACGCCACTGCTCGAGGACAAGGGTTCGCTCGAGGAGGGCGGGCGCATTGCGGACACGCCGTTTAAGCTCTTTGATGACGACGGTCGCCTGCTGGTGGTCCGTCCCGACAACACGCTGCCGATCGTTCGCCTGGTTTCGACTCGCATGCGCGCGGCCGACCTGCCCCTGCGCCTTCGCTACGAGGCGCCGGTGGTTCGCGAGTGCCAGCGCAATGCCGGCGGCTCGCGCCAGTTTACACAGCTGGGCTTTGAGCTTATCGGTGCGGGCGATACCGCGGGCGATGTCGAGATTGTCTCGCTCGTGGCCGAGGCGGTGCGCAAGCTGGCGCTGCCCGATGCACGCATTATCGCAGGTAGCGTGCGTCCGTTTAAGGAACTGCTCGCGGCGTGCGAGGATCGCGAGCTGGCCGCCGAGGCCCTGCGCTGCGTGCACGCCAACGACTTTGTGGGCCTCGATGCCCGCGTGGCGGCAAGCACCGAGTCCGATGCCGTCAAGGCCGCCATTAGCGAGCTGCCGCGTCTGCACGGCGGTGCCGAGGTACTCGACCGCGTGGACGCGCTGCTGGAGGCCGCCGGTATCGTCGCGCCGCTGACGCGCGAGCTGCGTGCCCTGGTTGAGAGCCTGGCACCCGAGGACGCCCAGGTGCTGTCGTTCGACTTCTCTATCATGAACTCTTTCGATTACTACACGGGCCTGGTCTTTAAGGCTTATGCCGGCGGACTGCCCGATCCGGTCGGTTCGGGCGGACGCTATGACTCCATCTTTACCGGCGCATTTGGCGACGGCATCGAGGTGCCGGCGGCG
>DAIMBN010000123.1:0-1794 GCA_036718335.1 Coriobacteriaceae bacterium | reverse complement strand
GCCGTGGCCGTATTCGCGTTTCAGGTGACGGTCGCCTGGGTCGTGGCGTTTGTCGTGCATTCGGCGGGCATGTTGCTGGGGTTGGCTTAGTTATGAATTGACGGCGCAACCTCTGTGTATCGAATTGTTTTCGGCCCCGCATCTGTTGCTGACGGATGCGGGGCCGTTGCTATATAATCGCCTCCGCTCAAAATGATTGGAGACGTTATATATGAGTCAGGCAAGGCAAGACGGCATCACGCTCAGGCAGTGGCTCCCGCTCGTCGGGCTCACCTGCTGTGCGTTCGTGTTCAACACGTCGGAGTTTATGCCCATCGGCCTTTTGACTGATATTGCCGCGTCGTTCTCGCTCACCGAGGCCCAGGCGGGCATCATGATCTCGGTCTATGCCTGGGGCGTCATGCTGCTGTCGCTGCCGCTCATGGTGTTCGCCTCGCGCTTTGAGTTCAAGCGGATGCTGCTGGGCGTGCTGGCCGTGTTCTCGCTCGGTCAGTTCCTGTCCGCTGTGGCGCCGACTTATCCCATCCTTGTCTGCGCGCGCTTGGTGGTCGCCTGCGCACATGCCGTGTTCTGGTCGGTCGCCTCGATCATGGCGTCGCGTCTGGTCGACACCCGCCATGGAGCGCTCGCTATCAGCATGATCGCCACGGGCTCGTCCATCGCGCAGATCTTTGGCCTGCCTCTCGGTCGCGCCATTGGCTTGGCCGTGGGCTGGCGCATGACGTTTGCCGTGGTCGGGGGCCTCTCAGCCATCGCGGTCGTCTACCAGGCAGCGGTGTTCCCGGCCATGCCGGCGGGTGAGCGCTTTACCGTCAAACAGCTGCCCGAGCTGCTCAAGAACCCGCTCCTCATCGCGCTCTACGCAGTCACGGTCTTCATGGCGACCGGCTATTACGCAAGCTACAGCTATATCGAGCCCTTCCTGGCGCAGGTCGCGCACGTCGATGCGGGCGCCATTACCATGACGTTGACGGCGTTTGGCTGCTCTGGTTTGCTCGGAAGCTGGCTGTTTGGCCGCCTGTTCGATGGGCATCGCTTCCCGTTCTTGGCTATCACGCTCTCCGGCGTGCCGGTGGCCCTGCTGCTCATGGGGCCGGCCGCATCGTCGCTCGTGACAGTGCTTGCCGTCTGCGCACTGTGGGGTTGCTGCGCCACGGCCTTTAACGTGGCGTTTCAGGCCGAGCTCATCAAGTGCACGTCGGCAGATTCGTCGGCCGTCGCCATGTCGATCTTCTCGGGCCTGTTTAACCTCGGTATTGGCACGGGCACCGCAATCGGCGGCGCCGTGGTTTCGGGTCCCGGTATCGCTTGGATCGGCTTCGCGGGCGGGGCGATTGCCGTCGTGGGCGTCATCCTCGCCATCACCGTGCTGTTCCCGGCCATACGCCGCGCAAGGCCCGTCGCCTAATCACGTCCCCTCATCAGTTGCGGTGAAATACGGACTGCTGGGCCCAATAAACCCGGCAAACAGTCCCTATTGCACCGCAACTTATTTTGGGGGAGGGGATACAAGCTGGGCATACAATGGATGTCGTTGTGTTGAGCTTACCGGGAGGTTGCTATGTGGGCATACGAGACGACGTTCTATCAGGTCTATCCGCTGGGCTTTTGCGGAGCTCCGCGCGAAAACGCCGCCCCCGTTGCCGAGGATGAGCTCGCCCAGGCCGCCGATGTCGAACCCAACCCCGATGCTCCTATCATGAAGATTGCCCAATGGGCCGACTACCTGCAAAAACTCGGCGTTGGCGCTGTGCTCATCAACCCGCCGCTCGAGTCCGATAGTCACGGCTACGA
>DAIMBN010000122.1:0-1832 GCA_036718335.1 Coriobacteriaceae bacterium | reverse complement strand
GCGACCTTCTGGGCAACGAGCGTGGAAGTAGCAGCGCCAGCACCGCAAGCCAAAACAATCTTCTTCATAGGTAATGTCTCCCTTCATGGTTTACTTTAGGTAAGTGTACCGCAGCGAGCGATGGCGCTCGGCCTCGATGCGCTTTTATGCCAGTTTGCTTGCACGCCGCGTATAATACATCTAGCACGTGTTGTCATACCGCTCGCTTTACGAGCGACTAAGGACTCTAAAATGCCCGATTCCCGCACCCTCTGGACCGCCGTCGTCATTATTTGTATCGCCATATCGGTGTTCTTTAGCGTAAAAAAACGCACCACGTTTAAGCGCCTGCAACAGCTTATGGCTGCCAAGCAGTGGGACGAGTTCGATCGTTTGCTCGATGGCAAACTCACCAGCATGCTGTACCCGCGCTATAACCGCGACTACCTGCGCCTGAACTCCTATCTGCTGCGCGAGGACCACAAGCGCGCCGACGAGATGTTCGATTTGCTGCTGGGACTCAATCTGCCCAAGATGCAGCGCGTCGACCTGGTGATTAAGGCCTTTAACTACTACGTTGGCCAGGAGGACCGCAAAAAGTCCAAGGAGCTGCTGCACGAGATCAAAGGCTTTGAGGGCGGCCAGGCCGAGGCAGTCGCACACGAATGCCAACTGATGTACGACACGATGATCCTCAAGCGCCACAACGACATTCCCGAGCTGGAGCGCATGCTCAAGGAGGCCGGTGACGACAAGGTCAAGAGCTGCCGCTTGGAGTATCTGTTGGCTCTGCAGTACAAGAACAAGGGCGACGAAGCCAAGTTCCAGGAGTTCCTGGAGAAGTCGGGCCAACACTCGATGGCCGTCAACGCGTAACGGACGACTTGTGCTAGACTTCTAGTCTCACGGGGGCGTGGCGGAATTGGCATACGCAGGAGACTTAAAATCTCTCGCCGCAAGGATTGTGGGTTCGAGTCCCACCGCCCCTACCATGTGATTGCTTGCGAGCCCGTGCTCCCCAGGGATGCGGGCTCGTTTCTTTTAGATGCCGCTGGGACTCGAACCCGCGAGGGGGCGAGCGTTAAGCGGACGCGCAGCGTCCGTAGCGAGCCGGCGAGGGCGCCGACAGGCGGCCGAAGCCGGTGCGTATTTGCGCAGCAAATACGCAGACGTCCCACCGCCCCTACCATGTATTGTTTACGAGCTCGTGTCCCCCAGGGATGCGGGCTCGTTTCTTTTACACGCCGGCGGAGCTCTAAGTTGCGGTGGAATAGATCCTGTTTATACCGTTTACCAGCTTATTTAGGAACTATTTCACCGCAACTTATTTAGAGGGTGCTGAGCTCTGGGGTCCAGGAGATGGTGGGGGTCGCACCGTCGAGAGCCTCGTTGATGGTGGCGGCCATGCCGGCGAGTAAGCTGTTCTCGCTTACAGTGAGCGTCTTGTAGCCGCCGGCTCGCATAAGCTCGCGGATTACCACGGCACCAGCCAAGATCACGCCCGCGCGTTTGGGCTGTACACCCGGTAGAGCGGCGATGCCGTCCGCATCCAACGCAGACATGCGCTCGATAGCGGCCGAAACCTGATCCAGCGAAAGCTCGCGCAGGTGCACAAAGCTCGAATCGTACGGTTCCAGCTCATGAACGAGCGCCACGAGTGTGGTGACGGTGCCACCCACTGCGACCAAGCGTTCGGCGCGCTCAAAATTGCTCGGCAGGCCCTCAAAATAGGCGGCGAACTGCTCGCCTGCCCACGCGGCAGCGGCAGCAAGCTCGCCGCGTGCGGGTGGCATCGTCGAGAAAAACCGCTCCGTCACGCGGCGGCAGCCAATGTCCAGCGAGCGCGTCCCTTC
>DAIMBN010000048.1:0-13338 GCA_036718335.1 Coriobacteriaceae bacterium | reverse complement strand
TTATCCCCAAAACGTTTAGCGCTGACATGATGACGCTTTTCTCGACCGACGTGAAGCATGCCGATATCGAGTTCTACGAGAATCAGAAGGCCAACGCCATTGCGCAGATCGTGACCGAGAAGGGTTCGAGCGCCGTCCAGAGCCAGGTTAACGAAACTTTTACCGAGACCATTACGAGCATCGGTCTTAAGACGGTGTCCAGCCTGCTCGATTACATGAGCACCGACCAGGTCAGCAACTTTATCGCTAACCTGTCCTCGACGCTCGGCGATTCGATTGAGGACCTGCGAGACGTTCAGGCAAATGCTTCGTCGCTGGCGGGCATTTTGAGCTCCACGTCCGATTCGCTGACGTCGGCGAGCGGCATGCTCAAGCAGACCGGTGCCGTCGATGAGTCGACAAAGCAGCTCATGGAACATGCCAAAAGCGGTATCGATGATTCCAAAGAAGCGCTTAAGGCGGCAAACGATGCCATCGATGCCGCAATCGATGGAAGTGCTGGTTCGTTCGACAATGTGTCTGCCGAGCTCGCGAAGGCGTTCGACACCGCAAACCAGCATGTCGACCTTACGGTGTCCCAACTCAACGATGCCGCTGCGGCCCTCAATGCGCGCGCCAAGGATATCGATGCGATGGCCGATCAGCTCCGCAGCCTTGCCGACCAGGTGAGCGATGAGAATTTGAAGGACGGCCTCAAGTCCGCCGCGACGTCGCTGGGCAGAATCGCCGTTGAGTACCGCAACAATGCCAAGGATCTGGCGGCTACCGCGAAGTCTCTCTCCGATAGCATGGCCGAGGTCAACAACTCGCGTGCCGAGGTCGATCAGGCCATCGCTGATGCCAAGGCCGGCATCGCGGGTGCCAAATCCGATTACGATTCCACGTTCTCGGTTAAGGCCAAGGAGCTCAAGAAGACGGTTTCGGGCATTCTGGACTCGCTTGATGGCATCTCGGGCGACCTGGATAGCGCCGTAGGCGGCCTGACCGACGCATCCGGTTCGCTGGCAAAGGGCCTCTCCAAGGCTGCAAAGCTGGTCAACAAGGCTTCTGATCAGCTGGGCGAGGCGTCGGACAAGATCAGCGCGTTTAAGGACGAGCTCGACGGCGCCTTGATGTCGGATGACCTCGCCACGATCAAGACGATGATTGGCAACGATCCCGAGGGTCTGGCCGTGTCGCTTTCCGGCCCCGTCGCGCTCGATCGCAAGCCGGTCTATCCGATCCGCAACTACGGCTCGGCCATGGCGCCGTTCTACACGATTCTGTCGCTCTGGGTCGGCTCGATCGTGCTGGCGGCCATGATGAAGGTGTCGGTTGACGACGAACTCATCAATGAGTTAATCCCCGTGCGCTTGCACGAGATCTACCTGGGCCGCTACCTGTTCTTTGGCGGTCTGGCCCTGCTGCAGGCAACGCTCGTGTGCGCGGGCGACATCCTGTTCTTTGGCATTCAGTGCGACAACCCGCTGCAGTTTGTGCTGGCGGGCTGGGTCGCGAGTCTCGTGTTCTCCAATATCGTCTACACGCTTACGGTTTCGTTTGGCGATATCGGCAAGGCTTTGGCCGTTGTGCTGCTGGTCATGCAGGTCGGCGGTTCGGGCGGTACGTTCCCCATCGAGATGACCGGCCCTGTGTTCCAGGCGATCTATCCGTTCCTGCCGTTTACCCATGGCATTAACGCCATGCATGCCGCCATGGCTGGCGCCTACCATATGGAGTACTGGGTTGAGCTGGGCATTCTGGCGAGCTATCTGATTCCGTCGCTGGCCCTGGGCGTCGTCTTCCGCCGTCCGGTCATCAAAGCCAACGACTGGATCATCGAAAAGCTGGAGTCGACAAAGCTAATTTAGTGCAGCAACGTTAACGCTGATGTAGCACTAATGCCAGCGAGCGAGCCGCATTTGCGCCAAGGTGACGTGAAATGAAAGGGCGCTGACCTTCTGGTCGCGCCCTTGAAATTGAACGTCAGATTGGCGTGAATGCGGCTCGCGCAGCGACGGCCGGTCCGCCGTTCGGTAGAACGGCGGAACAAAACGCTTTAGTGGGCTGGATTGCGATGCAACGCCGGTTGTTGCTACAGTAGCGGGGCGTGCCGGGGGTCCGGTGCGCCCTGTTTTTATTTGACCATGAGGCGGCACGCAGCCATACGCGTGCGGACACCACGCCAAGATTGAGTGTGAGGATGTTCCATGGCCCAATACGCTGCCAACGAAATCGAAAACATGCCCGATAGCCCTGTCGCACGGGAGGACCTGGGCGCCGGCGGCACCTCCCGCGGCGCCGGCGCGCGTTCCCCGTTCTTCTGGAAGGTCTTGCTGCTATCGGTGGCGGTCATCTGGGGCTATTCCTTTACCACCATGAAAGATGCGCTCGACACCATTCCGGTGTTCGAACTGCTCTATATTCGTTTTCTTCCGGCTTCGCTGGTTATGTTTGCCATCTTCCACAAACGCATCATCGCGCACTTTAATGCCCGCAACCTTATCGTCGGACTTGGTATGGGCGCACTTATGTGGGGCGCGTACGGTTTGCAGACGATTGGCCTGGCACAGACCACGGCGGGCAAGAGTGCATTTTTGACGGGTACCTATTGCATCCTCGTGCCGTTTGCGAGCTACGTCCTAAGCGGCGAAAAGCTTACCCGTTACAACTTGGGCGCCGCGTTGCTGTGCCTGGCGGGCATTGGTCTGGTGGCGCTCGATAGCGTCGAGTTCAATGTCGGCGATGTCATCACACTGGGCGGTGCGGTCTTCTTTGCCATCCAGATGGCGGTGACGGCCAAATACGGTCGCAAGATGGACATCAACGTCATCACATTTTGGATGTTTGTGGGCAATGGCGTCTTGAGCTTGGGAACGTCGCTGCTATTCGAGACCCAAGCGCCCGCGTCCGTGTGGACGCCGAGCTTTATCGGTGTGATGGCGTTTCTATCGGTGGGCTGTACGTGTGTGGCTCTGCTCATCCAAAACGTCGGCCTGGCGCATGTCCCGGCCTCAACGGGCTCGCTGCTCCTTTCGATGGAGTCGCCTTCGGGTGTGCTGTTCTCGGTGCTGCTGATGGGGGAGGCGCTCACCTCGCGCCTGCTCGCCGGCTTCGTCCTCATCTTCTTGTCGATCATCTTGAGCGAGACACATTTCGATTTTTTGCGCCGAAATAATTGAGCGCAATTGTAAACAACTTGTTGCGCCGCCCACCTGGGGCGGCGTTTTTTATGTAACGCCCTTACAGTTATGCCTTGCACTTTAGACTATCAAAGTGTTTACTGCACAAATAATACTGGAGGGCATCTATGGCACCAGCTCAGTCCGATTTTCAACCGCAACCAGCGCCCAAGGCCACCCCGGCAGCGCAAGCCGCTATCGGTGACGGTCTTGTTGCCGAGGCTCAAGCTTTTGCCGACAAGCTTGCTGCGTGGCGCCACGACCTGCACCAGACGCCTGAGTTGGGCAATCGCCTTCCGCAAACCTCTGCGTATATCCAGGCACGTCTGACCGAGATGGACATCCCATTTGCCACGCTCGTCGACGGCTCCTGTGTTGTTGGCCTCATCGGTGCCGGTGCGGCCGTGGCGGCCCAGGGCAACGGTACGTGCACGGACGATCAGGCCGGCACGGTCATCATGCTGCGCGGTGACATGGATGCCCTTCCCGTCGCGGAAGAGTCGGGCGAGCCTTTCGCCTCCGTCAACGGCTGCATGCATGCTTGCGGCCACGATATGCATGCGACGGCCCTGCTTGGTGCCGCCCGCTTGCTCAAGGCTCGCGAGACCGAGCTCGTCGATGCCAATGCCACGGTTAAGCTGCTGTTTCAGCCGGGCGAGGAAACCTTTGAGGGCGCCCGCGCTGCCATTGCCGATGGCCTTCTGCAGAACCCGCGTCCCCAGGCGGCTTTCGCCATGCACGTTAACAGCCAATCGCCGCTCGGCCTGGTGCTCTATGGGAGCCCGGCGCTTTCGGGCGTGTACGGTTTCCGCATTACACTGCAGGGCAAGGGCGGCCATGGCTCGAGCCCCGAGATCTGCGTCGACCCCATCACGGCCGGCGTCCATGTGCACCTGGCACTCCAGGAGCTCATCTCCCGCGAAGTGCCGGCGGCCAAGGAGGTCGCACTCACCGTGGGTAAGTTTGCCGGCGGACAGGCGGCAAACGTCATTCCCGACACCTGCGTGCTCGAAGGAACGTTGCGCGGCTTTGACGTCGAGCTCATGGCGCATCTTAAGACCCGCATCGCCGAGGTCGTCAATGGCGTAGCGGCAACGTATCGCACGCCGGCGACCATCGAGACGCTCTCGGATGTTCCGCCGCTCGTACTCGATGGCGATATGACCCAGGCATCGCTGGGCTATGTGGGTGCGACATTGCCCAAGGCAGCTTTCCTGCCGTTGTTCCACGCCATGGCGAGCGAGGACTTTGCGCTTATCTCGAGCGAGATCCCGAGCGCGTACTTTACCGTGGGCGCCGCTGTAACCGATACGGATGAGCATTTTGCCCAGCACCATCCCAAGGCGCGCTTTAACGACGTCGAGCTGCCGCTCGGTGCCGCGGCCTATACCGCCGTCGCTTTGGGCTATATCGCCGACCACCAGTAGCACCCAACCTTGCCTTTCAAGCCTGCGGGCATGGCCGTAAGGCCTATGCCCTTGTCTTTCAAGGCAATCTTGGGCACTACCGGCGCCCGGCGCCGGCTATTCGTTTGTTAAATAAGGAGCAGTATGTCCCAGCAACGTAAGCTCTTCCCCGGCCGGCTCGTGGTGGCCTCCGGCTTTGTGATCATGGCCACGTGCTACACGATTTTCGTCAACTGCATGAGCCTGTTCCAGCCGCTGATCGTTAGCGACCTGGGCATTTCCCTTGCGCAGTACAACATTTCCAATGCCATCTCCACCGTGGTGAGCGTTGTGGGTTCGCTTGTGATCGGCCATATGGCCGATAAGGTGAGCGGCCGCGTTCTGGGCTCCTTCACCGTTATCGCCACCTCTGCCGTGCTTGTCGGCATGAGCTTTGTGGGCGAGCTTTGGCAGGTCTACGTGCTCTTTTCTGTTCGCTCCGTTCTGTCCGTGGCTGCCCTGGAAGCCGAATGGATGCTCGTACCATCATTCGGTTTCCAAGGCGGCCACGGGCCTACGAAATGATCCCTTTTCCTCCGTCCCCAAGGGGTCGCGTGATCCGAAGGGGACGGAGAAAAAACGGATCGCAAACAGCGGCGGCGCATCTGGCCGAACGAGTCCCCATACCCTCGTTCGGTCAGACGCGCCGCCGCTGTTTGTGTTTGTGCCGTATAATGACCACTACCTATGACGCGATACAAAAGAAAGGTGTTTGCCCATGCAGGCACAGAAGGCGGAGGGAACCCGCGACCTTATCGGCGCCGAGATGCGCGCCTGGCAGAAGATGCAGCAGATTGCGGCCGGCGTGTTCGAGCCGTTTGGCTTTAAGCCCATCGAGACGCCCGCTATCGAGCAGGTGGACGTGTTTGTCCACGGCATCGGCCAGTCGACCGACGTCGTGCGCAAGGAGATGTTCCGCGTGTTTAGCGGCGCCAACCTGGAGCGCGTCTTTACCGAGGGCACCGATACCAAGCTTAAGCCCAAGCAGCGCCTGGCCCTTCGTCCCGAGGGCACGGCCGGTGTGGTGCGCGCCGTCGTGGAGAACAACCTAGTGCCCCAGGGCTCCACGCCGTTTAAGGCCTATTACGCCGAGGCCATGTTCCGTGGCGAGCGTCCCCAGAAGGGCCGCCTGCGCCAGTTCCACCAGGTGGGCATCGAGTGGCTCGGCGCTCCCGATCCGGCGGCAGACGCCGAGTGCATCATCATGCTCATGGAGTTTTACAAGCGCCTGGGCTTCGATCTTTCCAAGCTTCGTCTGCTCATTAACTCGATGGGCGACGCTCAGTGCCGTCCGGCTTACCGCGAGCAAGTCAAGCAGTTTATCCTCGATCACGCAGACGAGATGTGCGATGAGTGCCGCGAGCGCGCCGAGCTCAACCCGCTGCGTGCCTTTGACTGCAAGAACGACCACTGCCGCGAGATCATGGCCGAGGCTCCGCTGATGGGTGACAACCTGTGCGATGAGTGCCGCGAGCACTACGAGCAAGTCAAGCGCTATCTGGATGCCGCCGGTATCGAGTATGTCGAGGATCCCACCTTGGTGCGCGGCCTGGACTACTACACCCGTACTGTCTTTGAGGTCGAGGCCCCTGGCGCCGGCGTCGGCTCCATCGGCGGCGGCGGCCGCTACGATGGTCTCGTCGAGCTCGAGGGCGGCAAGCCCACGGCAGGCGTCGGCTTCGCCGTCGGTTTTGAGCGCGCCCTGCTGGCCCTGCAGGCCTTTGGCAGCGACCTGGGTGCCGAGGAGGTCCCGTGCGTCTACGTCGCCAATGCCGGCAAGGAGCTGCGTCAGAACGTCTTTACCATTACGCAGCAGCTTCGCGCCGCAGGGATTGTGACCGAGGCCGACTATCAGGGCCGTTCGCTCAAGGCCCAGTTTAAGCAGGCCGATAAGGTAGGCGCCAAGCTCATCCTGGTCCTGGGCGGCGACGAGCTTGCCGCCGGCAAGGTCAAGGTGCGCGACATGCAGAGCCATGACGAGGTTCTCGTCGATCTGGCCAACGTCGTCGAGGCGGTTCGCGAGCGTCTGTAGCGCATGATTTTTGAGCTGCGGACCCGCTAACATGTCCCGCTCGCGACGAGCTATTGTTACGGGGGTGTTTCGCATTTATGCGGAATGCCCTCGCTTGCATATGCCGCCCACCGAGAAATACGACCATTTGGGGCAAAAACCCTTGCAATGCAGAAAATACTTTTGTGTGGTAAAGCGCAATCAGTGTCGAAAGTATTTCTCAAGCGCCTATAATGAATACCACATGTTACGTGCATAGAAGGAGGAATGGGAGGAAACGTGGCTGAGAACCTAAGCAACCAGTCTGTACCCGAAGCCGCGGCGCGCGTCGCTGCCGTGGTCAACCGCCTCGTTAACCGAATCGGCTCGAATGCCGAGTCCAGGGAGCGTCTCGCCGAGATCGAGATCCCCGAGGAGCTGCGCGATAATCTGGCGCTGTTCCTGCGCCTGGAACGTCGTGTGCTTAGCGAGTATGATCCCGAGATCGCGGACCTGTTCGACAAGATTTTGACAGCCGAGATTGTGGTCAATGCTGGCAACCCCGGTAGCCGCGCTGCCGACGAGTCCGTTGACGAACAGGGCGTGCCCACTGCCGACGAGCCCACCGCCGTGGCGTTTCGCGAAGTCGTCGATTTGATTGACAGCCTGCCGCTTGATAAGCAGCAGGTCATCGTTCGCGCCTTTACGAGCTTCTTCCACTTGGCAAACCTGTCGGAGGAGAACTACCGTGTGGCGCAGCTGCGCGAGCGCGAGGCCGGCGCATCGACCGATACCGAGGTCGATCCCGCCAACGAACTCACCGTCGCCTATCACCAGTTGGTAAACGAGATGGGCGTCGAGGGTGCCAATGAGCTGCTCGGCAAGCTCGAGTTCCACCCTGTCTTTACCGCACATCCCACCGAGGCCCGTCGTAAGGCCGTCGAGGGCAAGATTCGCCGTATCTCCAACCTGCTGGAGGAGCGTCCGCGTTTGGGCGGCTCCGACCTGGTGGAGAACGAGCGCCATATGCTGCAGGAGATCGACGCCCTGGTGCGTACGAGCCCCATCGCGCTCAAGAAGCCCACGCCGGTCGAGGAAGCCGATACCATCATCGACATCTTCGATAACACGCTGTTCGACGTTATCCCCGTTATCTATCGTCGTTTTGACGATTGGGTGCTGGGCGACAAGGCCGGTACTGTGCCGCCGCTGTGCCCGGCGTTCTTCCATCCCGGCAGCTGGATCGGTTCCGACCGCGACGGTAACCCCAACGTCACCGCCAAGGTGAGCCGTGAGGTCGCCGCCAAGTACTTTACGCACATGGTGCTCAAGCTCGAGGACAAGTGCCGCCACATCGGCCGCAACCTCACGCTCGAGGCTACCTACAGCAAGCCGTCGGCCGAGCTCATTAACCTGTGGAACCATCAGGTCGAGATGAGCCCTCGGTACACGGCCCGCGCCGAGCTGATCTCCGAGCACGAGCCGCATCGCGCCGTCATGCTCGTCATGGCCGACCGTCTGAACGCCACCGTGCGCCGTATCACCGACACCATGTACCACAGCGCCGACGAGTTCCTGGATGACCTGCGCGTCGTCCAGCGTTCGCTGGCCGCCTGCGGTGCCGTCCGTGCCGCCTACGGCCCGGTCCAGACCATCATCTGGCAAGTCGAGTCCTTCGGCTTCCATATGGTCGAGATGGAGTTCCGTCAGCACTCCGTGGTGCATGCCCGCGCCCTCAAGGATATCCACGAGAACGGTATCCATGGCGACCTGCAGCCCATGACGCGCGAAGTCATCGATACCTTCCGTGCCATCGGCTCCATCCAAAAGCGCTACGGCAAGAAGATGGCGCACCGCTACATCATCTCGTTTACCAAGAGCGCCCAGCATGTGGCTGACGTCTTCGAGCTGGCCCACCTGTCCTTCGCACACGAGGAAGATGTCCCCGAGCTCGACGTGATCCCGCTATTCGAGCAGCTCGAGGACCTCGAGGGCTGCGTCGACGTGCTCGACCAGATGCTTACGCTGCCCGTGGTGCAGAAGCGTCTTGCCCAGACCAACCGCCGCATGGAGGTTATGCTGGGCTATTCCGACTCCTCCAAGGACGCCGGTCCTACCACGGCCATGCTCGCGCTGCATTCCGCGCAGGAGCGCATTGCCAAGTGGGCCGAGAAGAACGATATCGACCTGGTGCTCATGCACGGTCGCGGCGGTGCCGTTGGCCGTGGCGGCGGCCCGGCCAACAAGGCCGTGCTGGCGCAGCCCAAGGGTTCGGTCAACTGCTTCTTTAAGCTCACCGAGCAGGGCGAGGTCATCTTTGCCCGTTACGGCAACCGCACGCTGGCTCAGCGCCATGTTGAGTCCGTTGCCGCCGCAACGCTTTTGCAGTCGGCCCCGAGTGTCGAGAAGACCAACACAGAGACCACGCAGAAGTTCTGGGATATGGCCGAGAAGCTTAACGCTGCAAGCCACGAGCGCTATCTGGACCTGCTGAACACCGAGGACTTTACACCGTGGTTCTCGACCGTGACGCCGCTGACCGAAGTCGGTCTGCTGCCGATCGGCTCGCGTCCCGCTAAGCGCGGCCTGGGCGCCAAGTCGCTCGACGACCTGCGTACCATTCCGTGGATCTTCAGCTGGAGCCAGGCACGCATTAACCTGGCCGCTTGGTACGGCCTGGGCACCGCCTGCGAGCAGCTGGGCGACCTTGACCAGCTCAAGGCTGCCTACCAGGAGTGGCCGTTCTTCCGCACCTTTATCGACAACATCGAGATGTCGATCGCCAAGACCGACCAGCGCATCGCCAAGATGTATCTGCACCTGGGCGATCGCCAGGATCTGTCCGAGAAGGTCTTCACCGAGATGCAGCTCACGCGTAAGTGGGTCCTTGCCATCGTCGGTGACGAGTGGCCGCTGCAGCGCCGCCGCGTGCTTGGCTGCGCTGTCCGCGTGCGTAACCCCTATGTCGACGCTCTGTCTATCGCCCAGGTTCGCGCCCTTCGCGAGGTGCGTATGAACCAGGACGAGATGGCTGAGGAGAAGAAGGCCGAGTACATGAGCCTGATTCTTTCGACTGTGACCGGCGTCTCGGCAGGATTGCAGAACACGGGGTAATCGATAGCCCTGTGGCTCTCACCGGGACCCGATGGGTTTCCCTCTGAATGCGTCCTCGCACTTGAAGCCCCCTTATCCTGTTCCTTCGGAGCTGCGGATAAGGGGGCTTCGTGCTGCGGAATGCATTCAGAGGGAAACCCGTCGGGTCCCTTCGTCCTCGGTCTTCAGGGATTAAAGCTGAGGAGAAGAATGGCGCGCTTCTCGCCTTACGACTGTAGCGGCCGCGGTCCCGTTTGGGGTCGCGGCCGTTTTGTTGTGGGTCAAATATGAACGTTGTGTTAATGAGTCGGTGGACGGTGGTGTTTTTCGGTGAGCGGCGTATCCTTCCAACGGTTTATCTAGTGTGTCAGTTGAAAGGAAGAGGGCGCTCGTCATTGTTTGAATGTGAACTGCCGTTTGACCACAAGACGTTGCATCTGGAGCTCGAGGATAAGAACTTCGCGGGTGTGATGGAAGGTCATCAAAACGAGTTTAAGACTACAAAATCGCAGGAAGAGCTGGTAGAGGAGTCGCTTGCCAACCCTTATGGTTCGCCTTCGCTCGAGGAGCTTTGTGCTGGCAAGAAGGATATCGTCATTATTAGCTCCGATCATACGCGCCCCGTTCCCTCGCGTGTGACGATGCCTATTCTGCTGCATCACATCCATTCCGCTGCGCCCGAGGCTCGCGTGCGTATTTTGGTTGCTACGGGTATGCATCGTCCGTCGACGCACGAGGAGCTCGTCAACAAGTACGGCGAGGAGATCGTTGCCAACGAGGAAATCGTTATGCACGTCGCGACTGACGACAGCATGATGAAAAAGATCGGCACCCTGCCTTCTGGTGGCGAGTGCATCATCAACAAGATTGCTGCCGATTGCGATCTGCTGCTTGCCGAGGGCTTTATTGAGCCGCACTTCTTTGCCGGTTTCTCTGGTAGCCGCAAGTCCGTCCTGCCTGGCATCGCCAGCTACAAGACCATCATGTACAACCACAACGGTCAGTTTGTGAACGATTCCCATTCGCGTGCCGGCAACCTGTGCCACAACCACGTGAGCGAGGACATGTTTGCCGCTGCCGAGATGGCTCACCTTGCCTTTGTGCTGAACGTGGTGCTCAACGGCAAGCACGAGGTCATTGGCTCCTTCGCTGGCGACATCCATAAGGCACACGAGGCTGGCTGCGAGTTCGTGAAGAGCCTTGCCGGCGTTGAGCCCGTCGAGTGCGAGATTGCCATCACCACCAACGGCGGCTACCCGCTCGACCAGAACATCTATCAGGCCGTGAAGGGCATGTGCTCTGCCGAGGCTACGCTTCCCGAGGGCGGCGTGATCATCGACGTCGCCGGCTGTGCCGACGGTCACGGTGGCGAGGGCTTCTATCACAACATCGCCGACAACGATCCGGCGGAGTTTGAGCGTGCCTGCATCGACCGTCCTAAGGACGAGACCCTGCCCGACCAGTGGACGAGCCAGATCTTTGCCCGCATCCTGGCGCATCACCCTGTGATCATGGTCACCGACCTGTGCGATCACCAGATGATCAAGGATATGCACATGACGCCGGTCAACACCCTCGATGAGGCGCTCAAGCTCGCCTTTGAGATGAAGGGTGCCGATGCCAAGGTGGCCGTCATTCCCGATGGCCTGGGCGTTGTCGTCGCACAGCACTAGTACGCGGCCTAAACGAATCGTTTATAACCGACAAGAAAGATAAGGTTTTATGCTTACCAAACTCCTCTGCGAATTCGGCGCAACGGCCCTCATGATCATCTTTGGCGTGGGCGTGCACTGCGATACCGTGCTTAAGGGCACCAAGTATCAGGGCTCCGGCCACATGTTTGCCATCACCACCTGGTCTTTTGGCATCTCGGTCGCCTTGTTTATCTTTGGCGGCGCCGTGTGCATGAACCCCGCCATGGTGCTTGCCCAGTGCATCGTGGGCCTGGTGCCGTGGAGCAGCTGCATCCCCTTCATGATTGCCGATATGCTCGGCGGCTTTGTGGGCGCCGTGATCGCGTGGTTGATGTATGCCGATGAGTTCAAGGCTTCCGACGGCGTCGTCGACCCTATTGCCCAGCGCAACATCTTCTCGACCAACCCCACCACCGAGGGCACCAACTATGCCCGCAACTTCTTCTGCGAGGCTATCTGCACCTTTGTGTTCATCAGCGCCATCCTGGCTACCGCTAGCCGTGCCGGCGAGAACGTTTTGATGCTCGCTATCTGCGTCGGTCTGATCGTTTGGGCTGTTGGCATGGGCATGGGCGGCATCACCGGCTTCGCCATGAACCAGGCTCGTGACCTTGGTCCTCGCATGGCCTATCAGGTGCTGCCGATTAAGAACAAGGCTGACAACAACTGGAAGTACGGCCTGCTCGTTCCTGGCATCGCTCCGTTTGTCGGTGCCGCTCTGGCCGCACTGTTTGTGCATGGTTTCTTGGGCATGTTCTAGTCCAAGACAATTGATATAACGCCCGGGTCCGGCATAGGTTAACTTTTCGCCGCGTCCTCGGACATGCAAGAAGCTCTCGCTGCGCACTTCGTGCGGCGGGAGCTTCTTGCGTCCTGCGGAGTGCGGCGAAAAGTTAACCTATGCCGGACCCTGCGGGAATCCAGTTGTGTTCGAACAAGCAACCAACATATATATCTGAATTTGGATGTGGTGGGCACTTTGTTGTTAGGCGCTTTGAGGTGCGAGTGACACTTTGGGGTGCGTGGCGGCCTGGGTTGGGGCGATGCTTTGGGATGAGCTTCTTACTTAGTTGAAGAGGGGCTTGATGGCTGAGAGGTAGTCTTTGGCTACGTCCTCTTTTGGGGCTTCGAAGTTGTGCCAGGCCCACCATTGGACCATTCCTACGAAGCTTGAGGCTATGTGGTGTAGTAAGAAACTGCGGTCCATGGTGCCAGCGGGGCCTGTGGAGTCGGCGGGGACGGTTTCGGCTGCTCGTGACATGATGGTCTTGCGTAAGCAGTCGGCAAAGACGCGTGAGCCGGCGCCGGCTACGAGGGCGCGTACGCCCTGGCGGCGTTCCCAGAGGTTGTTGAGGATATGCTCGACTTGCACGAGTGGGTCGTCGAGCGGCGTACCATCGTCGTCGAGGGCGTGGGTGCAGATGTCGTTCACGAGCTCGGACAGTAGGTCGTCTTTGCTCTTGAAGAGGCCGTAGAACGTGGCCCGACCAACATGGGCACGAGCGATGATGTCGCCGACGGTAATCTTGCCGTAATCCTCTTCGCGTAGCAGCTCGGAGAACGCTGCAACGATGGCAGCGCGGCTTTTTTCTTTGCGGGCATCCATGGCTATGCATCCACGTCAACGAGTAGACAACGGAGCGTGCCGGAGCAACCCTCGTAGGGGCGCTTGCCGGCGCCGTAGCCGACGGCCTCGATGTGGTAGCGTGCCGGCAGGTGCTCGGACGTGCGCAGCGCGGTGACGATGGCGGCTCCCGTGGGCGTCACGAGCTCGCCGGCGACCGGTGCAGGCGTGAGGGCGATATTGCCCGCCTGGCACAGGTTGGCGACAGCGGGGACGGGAATGGGCATGAGGCCGTGGGCGCAGCGGATGGTTCCGTGGCCCTCGGAGAGTGACTCGACCACGATATCCTCAATACCCAGGTCGTCGAGGCAGATGGCGACCGAGCAGACGT
>DAIMBN010000121.1:0-1885 GCA_036718335.1 Coriobacteriaceae bacterium | reverse complement strand
ACGACGGTCTTGGCGTCTTCGATCTTGCCGTCGAGTACGGCGTCGATCAGCTCGTGCAGCGGCACCAGGTCCACGTTGACAAACTCGTCATCATCGGGGTTGGGCGCATCAAACTCGAGCTTGGTAGCCAAGTAGATATGGATGATCTCATCGCAAAAACCGCAGGACGTGACAATCGACGTCAAAAAGCGAATACGACCAGCCCTAAAGCCCGTCTCCTCATGCAGTTCGCGCTTGGCGCAATCGAGCGGGTCCTCGCCCGGGTCGAGCTTGCCGGCAGGAATCTCGACCGTCACGCGGTCGATGGCGGTGCGGTACTGACGCACCAGTACGATCTTGCCGCTCTCGGTCAGTGCCACAACGGCCGCCGCACCCGGATGGCGAACGATATCGCGGGCGCTGCGGTGACCGTTGGGCAGCTCAACCTCAAGCCGGTGGACGTCGAGAATCTTGCCCTTCCAGGCGCACTCCTCCGAAAGAATCTTCTCGTGCAGCTCGGCATCGTGCGGGTCGTTATCGCCCAGCACCAGCGCCGGCTCGTCAGCGACCTCGCCACCAGGCTCGCCCTCGGCGTGCCCATACACGCGGCTGTCCTCTTCGACGATCTGCGCGTCCACGAGCTCTTCGTTCTTCTCGTCCATCCGTCTCATTCCTCTCGGATTTTAGGCATCCCAGGCGTCGCGGCCGCGCAGCGCGCGCAGGCCGATGTCGTGACGCAGGGTCTTGCCCTCAAAATCAATCTTCTCGCAGGCCTCGTAGGCAAGGTTGCGAGCGTTCTCGAACGTGTCGCCCAGAGCGGTCACGGCAAGCACGCGGCCACCATTGGTCACGAGCTGACCGTCCACCACGGCAGTGCCCGCGTGGTATACGGTCACGTTCTCCATGGCCTCGGCATCGGCGATACCGGTGATGACCTTGCCCTTCTCGTAGCTGCCGGGGTAGCCCGCGCTCGTCAGGACAACGGCCACGGCCCACTCGTCACGCCAGTCGAGCTCAATCTGATCGAGCTCGCAGTTGGCACAAGCCAGCATGACCTCGACCAGGTCGTTCTTAAGGCGCGGCAGCACGACCTGCGTCTCGGGATCACCAAAGCGGGCGTTGAACTCCAGCACCTTGGGGCCGGCGGGAGTGAGCATAAAGCCGCCATACAGGCAGCCGCGGTAGTCGATGCCCTCGGCAGCGAGCTCGGCCACGGTCTGCTCCATGACCTTCACCATCGTGGCGTGCTCCTCGTCAGTCACGATGGGCACCGGGCTGTAGACGCCCATGCCACCGGTGTTGGGACCCTTGTCGCCCTCGAGCGCGCGCTTGTGGTCCTGCGAGGTGGCCATGGGGCGCACGGTCTTGCCGTCGGTAAAGGCCAGCAGCGAGCACTCGGGGCCGGTCAGCATCTCCTCGATAACCACGGTGTTGCCGGCATCGCCAAAGGTGCCGCCAAAGCACTCGCGTACGGCTTCCTCGGCCTGCTCAAGTTCAGTCGCCACGATAACGCCCTTGCCCGCGGCAAGGCCGTCGGCCTTGACGACCAGCGGGGCGCCCTGCTCGCGCACGTAGGCGAGAGCCGAAGCCTCGTCGGTAAACGAACCATAGGCTGCCGTCGGAATGCCCGCACGCTCCATGAGCTGCTTGGAGAACAGCTTAGAGCCCTCCATCTGGGCGCCCTCGGCACCCGGGCCAAAGCAGGGAATACCCGCCGCGCGCACGGCGTCGGCCACGCCCGCCACGAGCGGAGCCTCGGGGCCAATTACCACGAGTCCGCATCCGTGGCTCTGAGCAAACGCCGCCACGGCCGCAGGATCGCAGTCGTCGAGAACCACGTTCTCGCCGCAGCTCGCGGTGCCGCCGTTACCCGGCGCGATATAGAGCTTGCCGGCGCGCGGTGATG
>DAIMBN010000047.1:0-13610 GCA_036718335.1 Coriobacteriaceae bacterium | reverse complement strand
GTAGCGGGTGGTTTAAAGCTGGCCGCTGCGCGGCCAGCGGACTAAAGTCTTGAATGAAAAGGCGCTGACCTTTTGGTCGCGCCTTTGAAATTGAACGGCAGATTGGCCAAATGCCGGGCGCGCAGCGTCGGCTGGTCCGCCGTTCGGTAGAACGGCGGAACTAATACTCCTAGTAGTCCAGCTTCCACATGTAGCGGCGCGTCATGTAGTCCTTGTGGGTGACGGCGGAAAGCGCACGCATGTAGACGTTGTTGAGGATCGGGGCAAAGATCAGGTGGTTGAAGTACTCGCTCACGCTGTCCTTGATGTCGTTGAGGCCGAGCTCCTTGGCGTCGAGCTGATAGACGCGCTCGCCACCGTACTGGTTGACGAAGCGGATGCCGCGCTCGTCGTTGCAGCGGCTGCGGCCGACGCTGATGAGCTGGAACAGCGAGGTGCGCTTGTCCAGGATCTCGAAGGGGCCATGGAAGAAATCGCAGGTGTTGATGGTGCAAGAGTCGATCTGCAGCATCTCCTGCACGTTGCAGATGCTAAAGACGTAGGCGGCACCAAAGAGCGGGCCCTGGGCCATGACGTTGATGCAGGGCTTGTCGGCGTTCTGCTCGGCCCACTTGGCAGCGAGCGGACGGGTGTACTCGACGGCCTTGCGATAGATGGGGTCGACCAAGTCAAACGCGGCCATAGCGGTCTCGTACTCGGCATAGCCCTCGGTCTGCTGCGTGAGCTCCATGGCGATCATGGTCACGACGGCGGAGTTGGTGCGACCCATGCAGGACTCGTCGACGGCCAGGCTGTCGTACTGGATCTTGTAGTCGCAGACCTCGGTAAGGCCGGACTCGTCAACATAGATGGCGATGGTGCTGGCGCCGTGGTCCTTGGCGACCTGGGCGGCAACGATGGTCTCCTTGGTGCCGCGCATGGACACGACGACGGCCAGGGTGTTCTCGTTAACGTAGGCGGGGGTTGCGTGCACGAACTCGTTGCTGGTGTAGCTGGAGCTCACGACCTGCGTGGCCTCGTGCTCCATAAAGTACTGGGCAGGATAGTTGCCGCCGTTGGATCCGCCAGCGCCAATCCACACGACGCGCTTGATGCCGCCCTTGTCTGCCTTGTCAGCCAAAACCTGGGAGACGACATCCTTAACCTGTTCCTGAGTAGTCATCGTGCATCAGCCTTTCTTCTCGTTTGATGCTCTCGATGGCATACAAGTTACATACATGTTTTGGTTATGTCGACTAGTTGTATGCTATATTTGTCTTAGATATTTTGCTGATGCGGTTTTCGACAACTGGCTACCAGCGGTTTTGTTGTTGTATTGAATACATGCTTGCTTAGATAGGCATACAAGTTGGATACAGGTTGATCACATGAACGCTTCGTCTAAAAAGAAACTGAACCAATACGAGCGCTTGGCGGGCATGTTGCGTGACCGCATCGCCGCCGGCATCTACGCACGCGGAGACAAGCTGCCGTCCGAGATGGAACTCATGGACGAATCGGGGCTGTCGCGCAGCACCGTGCGCCACGCCCTTAAGGTTCTCGTTGATGAGGGCCTGGTGCGCACCGAGCGCGGGCGTGGCGCCTTTGTGGCAGACACGCCCGCGCTCCACGAGAACAACCTAGTGTTTTCGAGCTATACCAAGCAGGTCGAAGGTCAGGGCATGAAGCCCACCACGCGCACCGTGGACTCGGGCTTTGCCAAGGCGGCCGGCAGCATAGCTAAGTTCTTTGACGCCGCCGTGGGCAGCAAGCTCGTCAAACTTGTCCGTCTGCGCTACCTGGACGACGTGCCGCTGTGCCTGGAGACCACCTACCTGCCGCCAAGCTTCGAGACGCTCATCGATCGCGATATCAATGGTTCGCTCTACGCGACGCTGCGCCAAGAATTCCATCGCGCGCCGGCACAGGGGCATAAGACCTTTGAGGTGTGCTACGCCTCGCAAAACGAGGCGTTTTTGCTCAACGTCAAGCGCGGGCAGGCGCTGATCCTGATCACCGACTACGTCTACGACACCGACGGCCGCCCGCTCCATGTCTCCAAGCGCATCCAGCGCACCGACCGCGCCAAATACACCGAGCCCATCGGCTAACCAATCGAAAACCACCACAATGGGGACAGGCACCTTTGTGGTGGTTTTTAGGGTTAACGCGCCAAAAACGACCGATTTTTAAGAGAAACCACCACAAAGGTGCCTGTCCCCATTGTGGTGGTTTTAGGCAAGGAGGTCGGGGAACCAGGTTGGCTTGGGTTGGTTGGGTGTGCGCTCGGCTAGGACCAGTTCCATCCAGCACATGTCGTACCAGCGGCCGAACTTTTGGGCACAGCGGTCGAAGGCGCCCACCAGGCGATACCCCATATGGGCATGGAAATCCTGACTGTTATGCGTCAGATATTCGTCGTCCTTGTCGTGCGGCACGGCAACGAGCGCGCACATGTTGGTGATGCCCATCGCGATCAGACATTGCTTGAGCGCGTCGTGCAGCTTGCGGCCCAACCCGCCGTGGCGCACGTCGCGCGCCAGGTAGATCGACGTCTCGACCGACCAGTCGTATGCCTCGCGGCTGTTAAGCGGACTCACATAGGCATAGCCTACCGGATGCCCGTCCAGCTCCATCACCAAATACGGATAGCGCTTGAGCGTACGCTCGATGCGCCCGGCGAACTCCTCAACGCTCGGCACCTCGTATTCGCAGGTAATCGCCGTCTGGCGCACATACGGCTCATAGATAGCAAGCAACGCCGACGCGTCTTCGGGCGTCGCCAGGCGGATCGTCGGCTCGGACATCTCGGTCATACAACCCTTCTCCCCCAAAAGCAAAGGCCGCCCTGCGCCAAATCCAAGCGCAAGGCGGCCCCTCGTCATTACATCAGGCTACAGGACAGCCGCCAGCGCGTCGATGTCCTCCTGCGTCGTGGCCCAGCTGGTGCAAAAACGCACCACCGTGTGGGTCTCGTCGTACTTTTTCCAGTACTCGATCGAGGCATGCTCGCGAATGCGGGCCATGTCCTCGTTGGGCAGAATCACAAACTGCTGGTTTGTGGGCGTCTCCAAAAAGAACTGGTAACCGCGCTCGTGCAGCACACGGCGTAGCGCCTGGGCCGTCTCGATCGCCTGTCGACCAATCTCAAAATACAGCCCATCGGTAAAAAGCGCCTCAAACTGCACGCCCGTCAGGCGGCCTTTGGCAAGCAGCGCGCCGTGTTGCTTAATGCGAGGAATGGGATGCGCCGGGGCGTGCATGCCGCAAAACACCACGGCCTCGCCGCACAGAGCGCCGCACTTGGTGCCGCCGATGTAGAACACGTCGCACAGCTGCGCCAGCTCGGGCAGGGCAATGTCGCACTCATCGGCCGCCAGCGCATAGGCCAGGCGAGCACCGTCCACAAACAGCGGAATCTCATGCTTCTGGCACACCGCGTGAATCGCCACGAGCTCGGCCTTGGAGTACAGCGTGCCGTACTCGGTCGACAGGCTCACGTACACGGCGCCCGGAAACACCGTGTGCTCGTAGCTCTCGTTTTCGTAGAACACCTGGATATAGTTTTCGAGGTCCTCGGCATGCATCTTGCCCTCGTAGCCGGGGATGGTGAGTACCTTGTGGCCGCCAAACTCGATGGCGCCCGCCTCGTGGCAGGCGACGTGGCCGGTCTCGGCAGCAACGACGCCCTCGTACGGCGCGAGCAGCATGTCGATCACCGTCGCGTTGGCCTGCGTGCCGCCCACCAGAAAAAACACGTCGGCATCGGGGGCCTGGCAGGCCTCGCGAATAAGTTGCTTGGCACGCTCGGTATGTGCATCGGTACCGTAGCCGGGCTGCGGCTCCATATTGGTGTCGACGAGCGCCTGCAGCACCGCCGGATGTGCGCCGTGGGAATAATCGTTGTTAAACGCGAGCATGGCAATCCTCTCTTACCGGGTATCGGCCAGATGATTCAAACGGAGCTATTGTACGCCGTTGGGATAGGCAATACGCGCGGCAAGGCACTCAAGCGCCAGCACCAGGGCAAAGCCGCAGCTCACGTCACTCAAAAAGTGCGCCCCGATCACGATGCGGCCAAAGGCGACGAGCGCCGCGACCACAGCCGCCGTCCAAAAGACCACGCGGCGGCGCGACGGCTTTTCCTTAAAGGCCGCTGCGGGAAGCCCGGCGAGCATAAGGCCGATCGCCGCGTGCGCCGTGTGTCCGCTCGCAAACGACTTGAAGCCGTCCTTGATCACGCCAGCGGCAATATGGGCCCACTTGTCGGGGTTGCCGATCACCCACCACGGCTGAAAATTGAGCCCTGGCGTGACCTCGATCACGCGCATGCGCGGGCGCGACCACAGCGGCTTAACAATCACGTTGAGGATAATGGCCTGAGCGACCCACACGGCAAGTACCATCAACGCCCAGCGTGTGAGCTCGTCAGGCGCGGTGTCGTGCGTAAGGCGGTAGGCGATGAAGTTGGCTGCGATGACCAACGCAAACGTCAGCACCAGCTGAACGGCAATGAGTTTACCGCCAACCCGCAGGGACGAAACGATCTCGTAGCCGGCTAGGCCAACGTTGACGAGGATGCCGAGCACGGCGAGCCATTTGCTCCCCCCGGAGTCGGGACGCACCGCGCGCACGAGCATAACGCCCGCGACGCTCGCCGTCAGCTCAAACGGCAGCTCGCCGGCGGCCTCGATAAAGCGGCCGTACATGCTGCCGACGCTGAACAGCGCACTCGAGATCTGATAATCGAAGAAGCTGCCCACGCCCAGGCAAAGGGCAAGGATAACCGCGATAGCAGCGACGTCTTTCTTGTAGATGTACCCGAACATGCTTTCCTTTCGATGGAACCAGATTGCCCAAATGGGGCGTTTGCAGCGTCGACCCGCTAGTCGTCGTCGCTCGCACCCAGCTGTTGCAGCAGCATGAGCGCCGCGGCCACGGGGCCGGTGCCGTCGTTGGCGTCGAGGCCGCGACCCAGGCCGCTGCCCGCGCCGGCACCCGCCTTGTAGGGCACCGACAGCTTGCGGCTCTTGGGGAAGTTCACCGCGCCATAGCGGGTCTTAAGCTCAAAGGCCACCTTCTTGGGCACGTCTACGCCCAAAAACGTGATGCGGCCGCCACTGAGCGTGACGCTCTCGAGCCCCAGACGCTCGCCGCGGATACGGATGCGCGCGCGGTTGAACAGGTTGAGTCCCGCCAACGGCAGCTCACCATGCGCGGCCTCGGTCTCTTCCTGCACCTCGTCGATGCTCTCCAGGTCCTCGGCCGCCGCGAGCTTACGGTACACGAGCACGCGCTGATCCACCGCCGGCAGGTACTCCTCGGACAAGAAGTAGTCGGCCGGCAGGTTAATACCCACGCTCGCCGCCTCCACGCCGGCGTCGTCATCGCCGCGCGCCTCGGCCACGGCCTGGCCCAACATCTGCGTAAACAGGTCAAAGCCCACGCTCGACAGGTTGCCGTGCTGCTCGGCGCCCATAAGCGAGCCGGCACCGCGAATCTCCAGGTCGCGCATGGCGATGCGCATGCCGCTGCCCAGGTCCTGGAACTCGGAAAGTGCGGTCAGGCGCGCCGTGGCCTCCTCGGTGAGTGGCAGCTCGCCCGGGAACATAAAGTACGCGTAGGCCTGCGTGGCAGAGCGGCCCACGCGGCCCTTGAGCTGATAGAGCTGCGCCAGGCCCAGACGCTGCGAATCCTCGATGATGAGCGTGTTGGCGGTCGCGTTGTCGATGCCGCTCTCCACAATGGTCGTGGCGATGAGCACGTCGATCTTTTTGGTCGCGAACTCGATCATCACGTCCTCGACCTCGCGCGGGCTCATCTTGCCGTGCGCCACGCCCACGCGCGCCTCGGGCGCGGCCTCGTGTACGCGCGCCACGGCGTCGTCGATGGTCTTGACGCGGTTGGACACGTAGTACACCTGGCCGCCGCGGCCCACCTCCAGGCGAATCGCCGCGCTCACTACATCGGGGTCGTACTCCCCCACGTGCACGATCACGGGACGGCGCCCGGTGGGCGGCGTGGTAATCAGGCTCATGTCGCGCACGCCGCTCGTGGCCATCTGCATGGTTCGCGGAATCGGCGTTGCCGAAAGCGTGAGCACGTCAATCTGCTCGCGCAGGTTCTTGAGCTGCTCCTTGTGCTGCACGCCAAAGCGCTGTTCCTCGTCGATGATCACCAGGCCCAGGTTCTTGGGGTTCACATCGGCCGAAAGCAGACGGTGCGTGCCGATGAGCACGTCGATCGTGCCCTCGGCAAACGCCTTGAGCGCGCGCTTTTGCTGCGCCGGCGTGCGAAAACGGCTGAGCACCTCGACCTCGAGGCCAAACGGGGCAAAGCGCTCAAAGAACGTCTCGTAGTGCTGCTGGGCAAGAATGGTCGTGGGGCAGAGCACCATGACCTGGCGGCCGGAGTCCACGCACTTAAACGCCGCGCGCAGGGCAACCTCGGTCTTGCCAAAGCCCACGTCGCCGCACAGCAGGCGGTCCATGGGCTTGGGCGCCTCCATGTCGGCCTTGATGTCGGCGATGGCCTCCAGCTGGTCGCGCGTCTCGTCGTAAGGAAAGCTCTGCTCCATCTCGATCTGCTCGGGCGTGTCGGGCGGGCAGGCGATACCGGTAATCGACGAGCGGCGCGTATACAGATCGACCAGGTCGAACGCCAGCTTTTTGGCGTTTTTGCGCGCCTTGTTGGTGGCGCGCGTCCAGTCGGCGGTGTTGAGCCTGGTCAGGCGCGGCTTGTCGCCGTCGGGACCGACGTATCGCGTGATACGGTCGACCTGCTCGAGCGGCACGTAGAGCTTGTCGCCGTCGGCATATTCCAGCAAGAAGTAGTCGCGCTCCTTGCCGCCCACTTCTTGGCGCGCGATCTCGCTAAAGAGCGCGATGCCGTGAGTGGCGTGCACCACGTAGTCGCCCGGCTTAAACGGGAACGTGATCTGCGTAATGTCCACCTTGCGGCGGCTGCGCGCGCGGTTGGCGTCCATGCGGGCGTTGAGGTCGGCGATCGAGAACACGGCCAGGTTGGCATCGGGCACCACCACGCCCTGCGGCAGGGCGGCATCGACAAAGGTCACGCGTCCGCGCGAGATGGTGGGCACGGCGGCACCGGCGGCAGCCTGGACCGCGCCCGCCTCGAGCGAACGGGCGTTGAGTGCATCGGCGCGGCGCTCGCGAATGGAAGCATGGGCCTCCTGCCGTGCGGCACGGTCGGCGGAATCCGCCGCTGCCACGCGCACGCGGTCGCCGATAGCGCCGGCATTTTCAGGTGCGGCCGTCAGCGACTCCTCAAAGGTAATGCCCTCGTCGCCAAAGGTGAGCTCCATCGACTCGCGCGCACCGCGGTCGGGGATGGCGAACACGCAGGCATAGCGTTTGCCCACGACCTCCTGGATGCGCGTCATAAAACGGTTGTCCGAGCCTGCGATGGCAGGCTGCTCAATCTTGAGCTCAGCCGTCACCGCACCGCCGGCACGGATGAGGCTCACGTAGTTCAAACGCTGCTGGGCACCAAAGTCGAGCTGCTGGGCGCGCACGTACAAGCCGTCTAGACGGTCAATCCCCGCCTCGCCGGCACGCGCCTCGATATCCTCGTAGGCGCGCAGGCAATCGTCGAACAGCGAGCGCGGCTCGGACAGAACCACGAGCGCCTTGCCGCCCACGTGCGCCAACGGGCTCACGGTCTGGCCGTACATCACCGGCAAAAAGCGGTCGAGCTCGGGCGTGACGATGCGCGCATCCACCATCTCGAGCAGCGCCGCCAGCTTGCTGTCGTCCTGGCTGGCGCGATAGAGCGCCACATGCATGTTGTGGACCGCCTCGTCGGTAAGTGCCAGCTCACGGCACGGGAAGATCTCGATACTGTCCTCGTTGCCGATGGTCTGCCCCGTTGAGCTCACCATGCGGCGGATGCGATCGATCTCGTCGCCAAAGAACTCGATGCGCACGGGCACCTTTTCCTGTGCGGGGAACACCTCGACGGTGTCTCCGTGCACGCGGAACAGACCGGGCGCGTCGGCGGCGCCGGCATTGGTGTAGCCCATGCCCACCAGGCGCTGCGGCACCTCGTCAAAAGGAATCTCCTCGCCCACCGCAAAGGTCGTGGACTCCCAATAGTGGCTCTCGACCGGCGGCACACAACGCAGCAGCGCGCGAGCCGAGGCGACCATGATGCAATTGTCTCCGCGCACGATGCGTCCCAGTGCCTCGCAGCGCTGCGCCACCACGGCATCGTCGGGCGCCTGCTCGCGCCACGGATAGTCCTTGCGCTCGGGAAAACGGCACACGTGCGCTAGGCCCACGTAGGCGGCAAGGCTGCGCGCGGCGCGATCGGCCGCATCCTCGCCACTCACAATGTAGACCGTGGGACGCGGGCGGCGCGCAAACTGGGCGGCCGCCATAAGCGTGCGGCCCGACTGCGACACAGCCAGCGTCACGTCCTCGCCGGCATCGAGTCCGGCCTCGACGGTCTGCAGCGCCTCGGCAGTGTAGAGCTGCGCGGCTATACGGTGAATGAGCATGCTGTTCCTCCGGCATTGCAACGCCAAAAGCCCGCCGGGGCAAGCTCGGCGGGTCGTACGTCAAATACATTGTCTGTCATGGTAGCGCATGGAGAGGACTCCGGCTCAAGGGCAAACCCAGCCCCGCAAAAAACGCCAGACGAAGATGCGTTCCGCCCTACCCCGCTACGCGCACGCTGGGGCACAAATCTGCCAGCGGGCACTCGTCACACTTGGGTTTGCGGGCGTCGCAGATCTCGCGACCGAAGGTGATCCACTGATGGTTAACCGACTCCCAATACTCGTGCGGCAAAATCTTGAGCAAATCCTGCTCGGTCTTGAGCGGCTCCTTTGCATGCGTCTTGGGGCTCAGCATCAGGCGGTGTGCGATGCGGTTGACGTGTGTATCGACCGCGATGCCCTCGACAATGCCAAACCCCACGTTGAGCACGATGTTCGCCGTTTTGCGTCCCACGCCCGGCAGCTTCACGAGTTCCTTCATGTCGGCCGGCACCTCGCCGCCATAGTCGGCGACGATCATCTGCGCGGCCTCGACGGCATGCTTGGCTTTGCTCTTGTAGAAGCCGAGTGACTTGATGGTGTCTGCCACGTCAGCCACGCTCGCCCCGGCCATGGCCTCGGGCGTGGGCCACTGGGCAAACAGCCGCGGCGTCACCTTGTTGACCTGCGCATCGGTCGTTTGCGCCGAGAGCAGCACCGCGATCAGCAGGCGGAAGGGATTCTCGTGGTCCAAAAAGCACTCGACCGGGCCATAGCGACGGTTGAGGCGCTCGCACACCTCAACGGCGCGCTCGCGTTTGGCAGCATTGGTCTCGCGTGGCATAACGACTCCTCGGCTCAACGGCACAATAAACTTATGGGCACAATTGTCCCACGTCCGAGACGCTTACACCTCCAAGAATGCGCCGGTCTGACGGCTCCACAGGCTCGCGTACTCGCCACCCGCCTCGACAAGCTGCGCATGCGTGCCGTCCTCGACAATCTCGCCATCGGCCAGCACCACAATGCGGTCGAGCGCCGCCACGGTGGACAGGCGATGTGCCACCACAATGGAGGTGCGGCCGCGCATCAGGTTCTCGAGCGCCTCCTGCACCAGCGCCTCGGACTCGCTGTCGAGGGCAGAGGTCGCCTCGTCGAGCACTAGAATCGGCGCGTCGGTTAGGATGGCGCGAGCGATAGCCACGCGCTGACGCTGGCCGCCCGAGAGCTTGACGCCGCGCTCACCCACCATGGTGTCAAAGCCACGAGGCAAGCGGTCGATAAACTCCAGGGCGTTGGCCAGGCGCGCGGCCTCGCGAATCTGCTCATCAGTGGCGTCGGGACGACCGTAGGCAATGTTTTCGCGAATGGAGCGATGGAACAGCAGCGCCTCCTGCGGCACGTAGGCAACCTGGCGGCGCAGGCTCTGCTGCGTGCAGCGCGAGACATCCTGACCGTCCACGAGCACGCGGCCGCCCTGAACATCGTCCAGGCGCAGCAGCAGCTTGGTAAGCGTCGTCTTACCCGAGCCCGATTTGCCCACCAGGCCCACGCGCTGGCCCGCCGCCACATGAAGCGTCAGGTCATCGAACACGCTCTCGCCCGCCGCAGCGTCACGGTACGCAAAGCTCAGGTGCTCAAAATCAATCGCGCCCTCGGTCACTTTGAGCTCAGGGGCGTCCGGGTCGTCTGCCACCAAACGTGGCTCGTCCAGCACGCGCGTCATCTCGGCCGCATCGCCCAAAGCGCGGTTGATGCGCTGCATCATGGAGCTTATGTAGTTCAAACGCATGGTGAGGTTATAGGTGTAGGTAAAGATCATGACGAGCGAGCCGGCCGAGATGCCAAACCACGCGTTGCCGCCCGCCACGAACACACTCACCACGGCCATGGTGATGACGATAAGGCCCGAGGTCGTAAAGTTGCGCTGCATCATGGCGTGCATCGAGACCGTCTCGGCATCGCGCGCGGCACGATCGGCGGCGTCGAACAGATCGCGTTCAAAGTCCTCGCGCCCGCAGGTCTTAACGGCCAAGATGTTCGTGACCGCGTCGGAGAGCACGCCCGAGAGCTTGTTCTGCGCGGCGGACGTCGCGGCCGAAAGCGGCATGATACGCTTGTACATAAGCCAGACAAACGCGATGTAGACGACCATGATGCACACCAGGATCACGGTAAACGTCGGCACCACCGGGGCGAGTGCGGCCACGGTGCAGATGACCGAGGTGATGGTGGGGATGAGCGAATACACCGTCACGTCCACCAGCCCCGTGTAGCCGCTCATAAAACGACTCGTCTGGCTCACGAGCGATCCTCCAAAGCGGCTGGTATGGAATGTCATGGATTGGTTGGAGAGCGTGTCGAAGCATAGACGCGCCAGGTGATAGTTGCCTGCAATCTCGAGCTTGTAGACGGTGTAGTCCTGTAACTTGGAGAGGATCTGACCCACCAGGTTAACGAGTACGAGCGCCAGGATATAGGGGCCGAAGACCTCAAACACCTGGTCACCCGCCACGGGACCGGCTTGAACGCGGTCGACAATGAGGGCCATCACATAGGTGTTGGCAAACGTGAGCAAAAAGATGTAGCCCGCCGACGAGAACACCGAGAGAAAGACGATCAACGGCTGCGTGCGCGTGACGTCCCAAAAACGCTTTAGAGTGCGACGCACAGTGGAGCGTTTGAGCGGACTGGTGCTTCTCTGAGACATGGGCTTCCTTTCGCGTCTGATAGGGCGAAACGCCATTGTTTCACATTGGAGCACACTCCAGGCAAGCGCGATGCGAAAAGCAGCGGGGCACCAGCGTTTACGCCGGCGCCCCACCGTCTTGTTGCAATTAGCCTTCGTCTTCTTGGTCTGTAAGAAGGTCCGCGGACGTGAGTCCCAAGATCTCATCGGCTTGGTCGACGTCTTCCAGTGCGTCGATGTCCTTGAGCTTGCGCTCCATGACGTTGGTGCGCGTGGTGATGATGCCCTCGACCGTTTTGCCCGCGGTCTCGATCTGCTGCTGGGCGCGGCGCAGTGCCTTTTGATAGCGCGGCAGCTCGGCCTTGACGGCGGAGAGCACGCGCAGCACGTCGTCGGTACGTTTTTGCAACTTAAACGTCTGATAGCTCATCTGCAGACTGTTGAGGATGGCCGCCATGGTGCTGGGACCGGCAACGTTGACGTGATAGTCGCGGCCCAGGGTCTCGATAAGCCCGGGGCGGCTGACGACCTCGGCGTACAGTCCCTCAAACGGCACGAACATGATGCCAAAGTTGGTCGTTGCCGGCACACTCAGGTACTTTTCGCAGATGTCCTTTGCCTCGCGTTTCACCATCATATCGAGCGTCTTGCGCGCTGCGGCAACGGCCTCCGCATCGCCCGACTCCTGGGCGTCGAGCAGATGCTCGTACGCGTCGCCCGGGAATTTGGAATCGATCGGCAGCAGCACGGGATCGCCCTCGTCTACCGGCAGCTTGACGGCAAACTCAACGCGCTCCGAGGCACCGGGCTTGGTGGCGACGTTTTCCAGATACTGGTCGGGTGTAAGGATGTCCGCCAGAATTGCACCCAGCTGCACCTCGCCCAAAATGCCGCGCGCTTTTACATTGCCCAGCACACGCTTGAGGTCGCCTACGCCGGTGGCGATAGATTGCATATCGCCCAGGCCCTTATACACGGCCTCGAGCTGGTCGCTCACCTGCTTGAACGATGCCGACAGTCGGTCGTTGAGCGTGCGGGAGAGCTTCTCGTCCACCGTCGCGCGCATCTGATCGAGCTGCACGTTGTTGTCTTTGCGGATGGCGCCCAGCTGAGCATCGACCGTCTCGCGCACCTTGTCCAGGCGATGCTCGATGCCCTCGCGATTGGCGCCGAGCTGCTGGGCCGTCTCGCGGCGCAGGTCATCCATCCGGTCACCAGCTTGCGAGAACTCGCGTGCGATGGTCAGGTAACGTTGCTGCTCCACGGCCGCATCGGTCGTCTGCTGCTGCGCGATGGCATTGGCCGTGCGGCGGGTTTCGGCCAGCGCGACGTTCAGGGCATCGAGCGCGTTGTTGGCCTGCTCGAGTGCTGCCAGCGTTTCCGCGCTACTGTCGCCACGCTCCCGCAACTCGGCACGCAGGCTCTTGAGCTGGAGGGCGCAAGCCACAGCAACCCCCACCGCCACCAAGGCGATCACAACAAGCACGATATCAATAGCAGACATAGACTCCGCCCAACAAACTCAATCGGTCATCAATCAAAACCGCGATCAATCTTACCCCGCCACACACACGGATCACTCACTGCCTTGCAGACAAATTTCTCTTAGAGCCGCGGACGCTAAAACGCTAGCTCTCCCAGCCGGTGCGGATGGTTGTTATGACGTCGCCTAGGCGCTGGCCCAGGGCTGACAGATGTTGGAGCACTTCGCCGGGCGAAGCACCGTTGAGGATGCAGGTGAGCGCATACGAGACCAAGAAAATCGCCGCAAGCCCTAACGGGATGAGCACGATCATCGCCAATATGCGCAAGCGCTGGCCCACACGGCGACGACGCGCACGACGCTTGTCGAACGCGAGCTCCTGCGCATATGAATCTTGCTGTACGGAATAGGCCTCTGGCGCCGATTTACACCCGGGCACAGCTGCAGGTACAGCAGCGGGCACGACATTTTGCGCAAAGGGCTGGGCTGCCGCCCCTTGCATTTGCATCTCTATAAGCCGTTGCTGTTGGCGCAACATGCGCTCGGCTTGTTGCTGCGGAGTCTCAAGAAACAGATCCATGCTGGCCTCCAAAATCGGAGCATTCGACGCTTACGACCAGCATCCCGCACCGCCATGACCGCGACAACGCAATCGCCGGCAATAGCCACAAAGTTTCTTCTGCTCAAAAGCTGTCGAAAAGCTCAACAACTCCCCTACCAGCACTTTCTCTGAGCTTTTTTCGCCAACAATCTTTTGGCCTTCCACCCTTACGCCAACTGACCAAAATCTAACCAATAGCTTGACGAAAATTGTGGAGACCGGGACCACACACAAAAAGTGCCGCCCCAAAGGGGCGGCACACAAACTTATTATCAGCTTTTCTGTAACGAGCATGCGACGACTCAACGCCGGGGCGCAGGGCGGGGAAACCTTTGCCTCGCGCGACCCTGCGAAGCCGTGA
>DAIMBN010000120.1:0-1924 GCA_036718335.1 Coriobacteriaceae bacterium | reverse complement strand
TGAGAGGTACCAATCTTGCTCACGATGGCAAGGTTGGGATTGGCGGACTGGGACAGGCGCTCGATCTCGTGGAAATGGTTCATGCCCATCTCGAGCACCAGGACCTCGGTATCGGCCGGAGCGGAAAGCACCGTGAGTGGCATGCCGATCAGGTTATTGAAATTGCCCTTGGTGGCCCAGACACGATAGCGCTTGGCGAGCACAGCGGCGAGCACGTCCTTGGTCGTCGTCTTGCCGATGGAACCGGTAATACCAACGACCAGGCAGCCAAGCTCCAGACGGTACGTGTGCGCCAAACGCAGCAGAAACTCCTCGGGATCATCGGTCAGCAAGATGGCACAGCCCTTGTCCTGCGCCAGCGAGACCAGCTCGGCCTCGGGCTCACGCGTCATCACGACGGCGCCGGCACCCGACTGGACGGCACGGGAAGCAAAATCATTGCCGTCGACGTTTTCACCGGGAAAGGCGACGAAAATCGTCCCTTCCTCGACCTGGCGCGAGTCGATAACGCACCCGCGGCATACCCGATCGGCTTCTCCCGTCACGGTTCGGGCCCCTGTTGCGGCCGCGAGGTTGTTGACGGCGATCTCTATCATTGCAGCTCCCCTGTAAACCTAATAATGCTATCGGCGTATTGTATCCCAGCGCCGCGCATGCGTGGTGCAGGGCATGTGAACACCCTCATATGGGACAACAAACCACGCCCCAAAGATTGTAACCCCCTACTTCGTGTGCGGGATACCCAGCACGTCGAGCGCGTTGGCCATAATGGACTGGAACGGCACCGCAGCGGCATCTGAGCCGCTCGGCGTTCCGTCGAGCGTGATATAGCACAGCACCTTGGGCGATTGTGCCGGTGCAAAACCCATAAAGGACGACATGTAGTTCTCCTTGAGGTAGCCGCCGTTCTCGTCGGCACGTTCGGCCGTACCGGTCTTACCCGCCACGTCATAGCCGTCAACCGCGCCGCCAACGCCCGTTCCCTCGGACACGACCGTCTGCATGCACGATGTCACCTGGGATGCGGCGTCCTCCGAAATCGCGCGCTCGCCTTCGCCCCAGTCCTTCTCGTCGCCTTTGCTGGACTTATAGAAGTGCGGGGTCATCATCACGCCGCCGTTGGCGATGCCGCCCACGGCACGTGCGATCTCAATCGGCGAGACGGACAGCGCCTGTCCAAAGCTCATCGAACCCAGCGTGGCGCCGTCATACTGGTCACGCTCCTTGACGATGCCCAGGCTCTCGCCCGGAAAATCGACACCGGAGCTGTGACCTATGCCCCACTTGTCCACATAGGCGGCAAAGTCATCCGCACCGATCTTGCGCCCCACCAGGACAAAGCCCACGTTGGACGAACGGCGCATCATCTCGCGCACATCCATGGTCATGGCATAGTCGCGCTTGTCGGCATCGGTGACGGTATCGTCACCCACCTTGATGCTCGCCGGCACCTCAAACGACGTACTCGATCGCACGACGCCCAAGTCGAAGCCGGCGCCCGCCACGAGCGTCTTAAAGACCGAGCCGGGCTCGTAGGCGTCGGTGACCAGGCGCAAGTTCATATCCTCGGTCTTGGCGTTTTCCAGATCGGTCTGGTCGTAGGTCGGGTACGAGCAGGCGGCGAGAATTTCACCAGTCGTGGGGTCGGTGACCAAAGCCGAGCCGTTCTTGGCCTTTGTCTTCTCGACAGCCTCCGCCAAAGCATCCTCGGCCGCACGCTGGATATTGACGTCGAGCGTCGTCACGATATCAACGCCGTCGACCGCAGCCACCTTTTTATAGGCACCGCCCGCGATATAGCTGCCGTCCCTCGCGCGCTCGCGCACAAGAGAACCGTTCGTACCGGTCAGAAGCTTGTTGTATTGCTTCTCGAGACCCGTCAAGCCGTCGTTGTCTACATTCACTACACCCAGCACCTGCGATG
>DAIMBN010000046.1:0-13769 GCA_036718335.1 Coriobacteriaceae bacterium | reverse complement strand
TGCCCGCTTCCCCCGAGAACAATTATCAGTGCAGGTAGATTGCTTGCCGTTTTTCGAAAACGCGGTCATGGTCGGGGGTATCAAGCTAAACGTAGTAGATGGGCCAGTTTCGTGGCAAGCGCCGCCAACTGATTCCCCGGGGACGTCTGGGGACGGAGGAAAACGGATCGATTTGGCTCTCTGAGGGCCACGATGCCCGTCATATCAGCCGGCCATTCCAAAACTATGCCGGTTTACGGGGCTGAATCGCGAACTCCCAACCATACGCAATTCCGAAATAATAAAACCTCAGGTAAACGGCTTGCTCTATTTTGAAAAAAGCCGGTATGGTCGGCCTACGCTAATCTAGCCCCGTAAACCGGCATAGTTTTGAAATGGTACTTCGGAAGTATTGATTCACGCCCCGGCACAACCAGCCCTACAGTCCGTATTTCACGACGACGCGGTTGATGCGGCGACACCAGGGCTTGTAGAGGGCGGCCAAGAACACGCAGGTCGCGAGGCCGTGTGTGATATCGAACGGCACTGCCGTGGCAAGACGCGCCACGGCTCCCGCCCACGTGAGCGGCTGTACAAAACCGATAATGTCGTACGCGTTGATCACCACGCCGTACAGCAGACCCGAAGCAAAGCCGTACGCCATCAGCGCCGGCATGCGCACGGTTCCATCCGCACGGTCGAACGCACCGGCATGCGCCAGCGCACCGCCAACATAGCCAACCAGGCCCCAGGCATACATCTGCCATGGCGTCCACATGCCCTGCCCAAAAAAGAAATTGCTGGTCAGCGCCGCCAGCGCGCCAACCATAAAACCATTGCGGCGACCAAGCGTCGCCCCCGCGATAATGGCGATGGCGCTCACCGGTTTAAAGTCGGGAATGGGCCCAAACAGGATGCGCCCCGCCGCCGCCAGCGCCGCCAGCACCAGCGTGGGCATAATCTGGCGCAAACCCGGACGAGATGCCTCGTAACCCGCAAAGAACAGTGCAAGCACCAGCGCCACCACGACAAGCATGGCAAGCGCCGCCTGCTCAACGCCCGCCAGCAACGCCGCTGCCATCACCGCCGGCACCGCCAACAACAGCGGGATCTCCAGTTTTGTGAGTAAACGCGAGAAACGACAGTCCGTCATCCCATCACGCCCTATAGAACACGTTGTCGGCAAAGAAGTCGGCCGGGGGCTCCATGCAGGCAATCTCGCCGTCAAACATCATGGCGACGTCGTCGGCTACCTGCTCGGCAAAGTCCAAATCGTGCGTAGCCATGATGACGGTGCCGCCAGCCTTCGCATGGTCACGCAGGGCGCGGGCGATGATGCGGCGGCTCTCCAGGTCAAGGCCCTTCGTGGGCTCGTCAAGCAGCAGCAGCTCGGGGCCGATCAGCAGCAGCTTTGCCAGCGCAAGCAGCTGGCGCTGTCCGCCCGAGAGGTCGTAAGGGTGGCGCGTCTCCAGGCCGTCCAATCCCAGTTGCGCCGCACGCTCCCGCGCCAAGTTCTCGTCATATCCGCAGGTCGAGGCCCATTCCATCAGCTCGTCGCGCACCGTCTCGGCAACCAGCAATGCTTTGGGATTCTGAGGCAGCAGCGCCGCCGAGGCCGCTCCGCGCACCATGCGGCCGCGCTGCAACTTGGCGGTCTTCGCCAGCACCGAGAGCATCGTCGACTTACCGCATCCGTTGCCGCCCACGATCGCATGCACCGCACTGGCCGAAAACGCAACGTCGAGCCCGCGCAGCACCCAACCGCCCGCGCGATCGTAGCGAAACCAGCCTTCCGACAGGGTGGTAGCCGACCCGCCGTGCATTTTTTGGAGTATTCTGCTTCCATCCGTGCGCGGGAAGGCTTCCGAGCCATTCTCGAGCGACGTTTGCGCCACAAATTCGGACGATTTGTCCAATTCTGAACTTTTTTTCGCGCTCGATACGTCCCCGGGCGGCTCCAGAGAGCCCAAATTGTCCTCACGCCTGCTGAATACTCCGTTTTTTGCACATCGGATGGCACCCCACCCCAACATGTCATCGGAAAACAGCGATTCTCGGCGTCCCAAAGAAGCCATATCCGCCACCTCGCGCACGCGACCGTCCTCAATCCGGTACGCACGCGTCGCGTATTCGAGCATTGGGCGCGGCTGATGCGTCGCCACAACAACCGTGCAGCCCAGCTCGCGATTCACACGAAACAGCGCGTGCAGGAAATTCTTCTCAGCAACGGGATCGAGCTGAGACGTGGGCTCGTCGAGCAGCAGCACGCGCGGGCGTAATGCCAGCACAGCCGCCAGCGACAGCAGCTGTTTGCGTCCGCCCGAAAGCGTATCGGTGTCGCGGTGGAGCCAATCTTCCAGCCCAAAGAAATAGCTGGTCTCGGCAACACGGCGGCGCATCTCGTCGCGCGACACGCCCAGATTCTCTAGGCCAAACGCCATCTCGTGCCACACGGTCTCGCACACAATCTGGTTCTCGGGATCCTGGAACACATAGCCCACGCGCTCCGCCGATGCCCGCGCGTCCATGTCGGCAACGTTCTCGCCCAGCACGCGCAGTTCGCCAGTGCGCTCGCCCGCCGGCGCGATCTCGGGCTTGAGCAGCGACAGCAGCGTCGACTTACCCGATCCGGTACCGCCAACAAGCAACGCAAATGCACCTTGGGGAACAGACCAGTCGAGCCCCTCGAGCACCGCAGCATCAGCATCGGGGTAGGCAAAGCTCAGGCTCCGCACCTCAATCGCCGGCATATCCGGGCCGCACGCCGCGCCCGACACCGGGCCCCTATCCAACCGAGCCATCAGCCAAACCTCTTCTCATCAATCGCGTGCAACGCGCAAGGCAGCACCATCCAGGCAGCGTACACGACATAGCCCAGCCACGGCGCCGGCACCGAGAGCTGCGGATAAAACGAATACTGCGTCGTCGCGGTCCACGCCACTGCCGCCGTGGCCACGCCAAACAACGCAAGCCCAACCAGCGCGGCAACGTCGCTGCGCCCCAGTCGATACCGCGCATACGTCGTACGACGCGTCGCGGCACCCCACCCGCGCGAGCGCATCGCGTCCGCGCACTCCAGCGAATCTTCCATGCCCCAGCCCATCAACACACTCGATGCCCGCAAACGCGAACGCACGGGGTCGGCCGGCGCGCGGCCCGGTGCATCGATCGCATCCTGCACCGCCAGCACCGTACGACCGCGGCGCAAAAACTGCGGGATAAGTCTCATGCACATCGAGATCATGAGCGCGATCACCGGCGCGGCATTACCCAGCAGCGCGAGCACCTTGTCGTATTCGAGCATCGACGCCGCGGCCTCAAACCACAGCACGCTCGCCACAAACAGCCCGCCCATGCACAGGCCGTAAACCATGCTCTCTAGATACACCGCACGCATGCCAATACGAAACAGCTCCGTCGAACCCGAAGCGCTAAACAGTGGATTGACCAGCGCGATAATCAAAATCACCGGCAGCTGCCAGCGGAGTGCGCCCAGCGTGCGGGCAGCCCCACGCGTCGCAAATCCATACGCCAGCCCGCCCGCAAGTGACAGCGCAATCAGTACCGGCTGCATCGAGAACATAGTGAGCCCCAGCGTCAGCACTATATAGAGTGCCGGCACAGCCGGATGCGACATCGAGAATGCCGCGACGGGCTCGCCGCCAAACCCCTCTCGTATGTTGTCCACGGGTACCCCCGTCCCCTCGCTCAAACGACAGCTCCGCAGCACCGCCAACGCCGCACGCAAGCAGCGCAAACGCCACGCCGGCGGCGCAAGCCTCAACCGCCGCAAACCAATCGTTACGCGCTCGTCATATGCCTGCGGTATCATATTGCGCCGTGTATCGTTTCCAAACACACGTCTCTATAACGTAACAGGAGATCACATGGACGCAACCGCAATTATCCTCGCTGCCGGCGAGGGCACCCGCATGAAGTCGAACCACTGCAAGGTTTCGCACAAGATCCTGGGTAAGCCCATGGTCCAGTGGATCGTCGACGCTACCATCAAGGCCGGCTGCAGCCGCGTCGTGGTTGTCATCGGCAGCCACGCCGACGAGATGCGCGCCCTCATCGACGGCGCCTACGCCAGCAGCGCCACCAAGGTCGAGTGCGTCGAGCAGACCGAGCGTCTGGGCACCGGTCACGCCGTGAAGGTCGCGCTCGAGGCCTGTGGCATCACGCAAGGCCCCGTCGTGGTGCTCAACGGCGACCTGCCGCTCATCACTGCCGACACCGTCGCCAAGTTCGCGCAGACCGTCGCCACCGGCGAGCTCGCCTGCACCGTCATGACCATGACCCCGCCCGATCCTTTTGGCTACGGCCGCATCAAGCTGGGTGCCGATGGTCAGATCGAGCGCATCATCGAGCAGAAGGACTGCACGCCCGAGCAGGCCGCCACGCTGCTCGAGTGCAACGCCGGCTGCTACGCCTTCGACGGCGCGCAGCTCGCCGCCCACATTAACGAGATCGGCAACGACAACGCGCAATCCGAGTACTACCTGCCCGACATGCTCGAGATTCTCAAAAGCCACGGCCAGGCTGTCTCCATCTTCCACTGCGATGACTACCGCGATGGCCTGGGCGTCAACAGCCGTATCCAGCTCGCGCAGCTCACCGCTATCGCGCGCGACCGCATCAACGAGCACTGGATGGCCGAGGGCGTTACCTTCATCGACCCCACGCAGGCCTGGATCGGCCCCGATGCCACCATCGGCCGCGACACCGTCGTGTGGCCGCAGACGCACCTGATTGGCCACGTCACCGTGGGCGAGGAATGCCAGCTCGGCCCCAACAGTCGCCTCACCGACACCACCGTCGGCAGCGGCTGCACCATCGATGAGACCATCGCCATCGAGGCCGTCATCGAGAACGGCGTCGACTGCGGCCCGCGCGCCTACCTGCGCCCGGGCACCCACATGCTCGACGGCTCCAAGGCCGGCACGCACGTGGAAATCAAGAAGTCCACGATCGGCGAGGGCTCCAAGGTGCCGCACCTGTCCTACATCGGCGACACCACCATGGGCTCCGGCGTCAACGTGGGCGCAGGCTCCATCACCTGCAACTACGACGGCGTGCACAAGCACAAGACCGTCATCGGCAAGGATGCCTTCATCGGTTCCGACACCATGATGGTCGCGCCCGCCCAGATCGGCGACGGCGCGCTTGTGGCCGCCGGCTCTGTCATCACCGAGCCGGTCCCGGCAGACGCACTTGGCCTGGGTCGTGCCCGTCAGGTAAACATTGAGGGCTGGGCCGCCGATTATCGCCGCCGTCTGCACGAGGACGACGAGGTATAACGTTTTACCAAGCATCTAAGGAGCTGTTCCCATGGGGGCGGCTCCTTTTTCTATCGTGACCTGCGCGACAGGATGAGTGGTCGGTTCGTGTCCGTTGACGGTAAAGACGTTATCAAGACCCGATTAACCCCGTCGCGCGGTTACAATGCAACAAGGCATCTATATGGCATTCGATATAAAGGAGAAGGGTAATGCCGATTAATGATCCCGAGAAGTCGGAGAATATGCGCAAGTCCATCCGCGTGTATTCCGGTTCCTCCAACCGTCCCCTCGCTCAGAAGATCGCTGAGTTCCTTGGGGTCGAGCTTTCGGGCCTTACGCTAAAGCAGTTCGCCAATGGTGAGATTTACGCCCGCTACGACGAGACCGTCCGCGGCGCCGACGTCTTCCTGATTCAGTCCGTGGCCGGCGGCAACGTCAACGACATGCTCATGGAGCTGCTCATCGCCACCGACGCTGCCAAGCGCGCATCCGCCCGCTCCATCACCGCCGTTATCACCCACTACGGCTATGCCCGCCAGGACCGCAAGGCCGGCCCGCGCGAGCCCATCACCGCCCGCCTCGTCGCCAACCTGCTCGAGCGCGCCGGCGTCAACCGCATCATCACCCTCGACCTGCACCAGGGCCAGATCCAGGGCTTCTTCGATATCCCGGTTAACCACCTGTCCGCACTGCCGCTGTTTGGCCAGTACTACAACGACATGCACTTCGACACCGACAACCTGGTTGTCGTCTCCCCCGATGTGGGCCGCGCCAAGGCCGCCAAGAAGCTGTCCGACATGCTCGGCTGCGATCTGGCCATCGCCCACAAGGGCCGTCCGCGCCACAACGCCGCCGAGGTCATGGGCATCATCGGTGACATCAAGGGCAAGACCTGCATCATCAACGACGACATGATCGACACCGCTGGCACCCTGTGCGCCAACGTCAAGGAGCTTAAGGCCATGGGCGCCGGTGACATCTACGTGTGCGCCACCCACGGCATCTTCTCCGGTCCGGCCATCGAGCGTCTGAACGACGCCCCGATCGTCGAGTGCCTCGTCACCGACGCCATTCCCGTCGAGGTCGGCGGCAAGATCAAGACCATCTCGGTCGCCGAGGAGTTCGCTCAGGCCATCTCCGCCGTTTACCACGAGGAGCCCGTCTCCACGCTCGTCGGCGGCGACTTCGCGCTGTAGTCGCTCGACCCTCGCATCCCTCCGGAAGCCCCGGTCACGCCTGCGGGGTTATCACGCGAACGTCCTCGCCGCTTTGCGGCTGCGGGATGTTCGCTTTGATAACCCCTCCCGGCGTGTCCGGGGCTTCCTGCTGTCTCGGGGCAGCTGTTTTCTGAAATGACTTTGCTGCAACCTTTCCTTGCCTTCGGCGGGCGTGGTAGCCTTTGTCGTTGATTAAACTATTTGTGTAACGAAGGGACAAATATGGCAGCTGCACAGCCGCTTAAGATTCGCATGGTTGCCGGACTTGGCAACCCTGGCGATGAGTATGCCGAGACCCGCCACAACGCTGGTTTCAAAGCAATCGACGAGCTGGCCCGTCAGGCCGGCGTCACGTACTGGAAAAACCAGGCAGGCGCCGAGGTCGCACTCATCAATATCAACGATGCCGAGGAAGAGGGCGGCAAGCGCCAGATCGTGCTGGTCAAGCCGCAGTCGTATATGAATACCTCGGGTGGCCCCATCTCCAAGCTCTGCCGCGAGTACAAGATCAAAGCCGAGGAGCTGCTCGTAATCCACGACGAGCTCGATATTCCCGCCGGCGACGTGCGCGTTAAGGTGGGCGGCGGCCACGCCGGTCACAACGGCCTGCGCTCCATCATCGACAAGATGGGCAGCCGCGACTTCAGCCGCATCCGCACCGGCATCGGCAACCCTCCCGGCAAGATGGCCGTCGCCGACTACGTTCTTAAGCAGCTGCGCGCCCGCGAGGCCGAGGATTTCCAGGACACCTGCGCCCGCGCCGCAGATGCCGCCGGTCTGGCCATCGTCCACGGCGTAATCTACGCCCGCGATCACGTAAACGGCGCCGCTTCCGCCAACGGCAAGCACTAGAACCTACTATTTAGGGACAGGTTTATTTTGGCAGGTTCTGTATGCGGAAACACCGCAGCGGCCGCACCGCAATAAACCCTGTGCCGCCATACATATGCAGCGCTCCAATGGGGGCCGGTCTCACCGAAGCGCGAGGCCGGCCCCCTTTGCCGTTTTGCCTGATAAAAGCGACCAAAATAAACCTCTCCCCCTTTGGTAGGCCAAAGTGGATAAACCCTGCTCCCAACCGCCGAAGACACACGTAAGTGACATGTCCATGAGGGTATAATTTGCACCGTATGTCTGCACAACGCCTGTGCGCGTACGGTTTTATTCGGGCTACCGTCCATTTCCGTGGAGGCACGGTTCGGCGGCCCTAACAAGAGAGGGGTTCTATGTATAAGATCCTGGAGAAGACGCAGTTCTCGGAGAAGGTGTTCAAGTTCCGCATCGAGGCGCCTGCAATCGCCAAACATGCGCACGCTGGACAGTTCCTCATGGTTCGCGCCAACGAGACGGGCGAGCGCGTCCCGTTTACCCTAGCTGGCTGGAACGGTGACGAGGGCTGGGTCGAGTTCATCTTCATGGTGATCGGCAAGACCACCGAGATGCTGTCCACATACGAGGCCGGCGAGTCGCTGCGCGACGTCGTAGGCCCGCTGGGCGTTCCCACCGAGATGGCCGAGGGCCCCTGCGCCGTCATTGGCGGCGGCGTCGGCCTGGCAATTGCCTTCCCGGTCGCCAAGCACCTGGTCGAGACCGGTCATGAGGTCCACGCCATCATGGGCGCTCGCACCAAGGACCTCCTGCTCATGGAGGACCAGTTCCGCGAGCTCCTCGACGAGGACCACATCCACATCACCACTGACGACGGCTCCTACGGCGAGCAGGGCGTTGTCACCGCTCCGCTGGAGCGCCTGCTGCAGGACAAGGCCGTGAGCCAGGTCTTCTGCGTCGGCCCCGTTCCGATGATGAAGTTCTCGACCCTCACCGCCCAGAAGTACGACACCCCCATCACCGCGTCCCTCAACCCCATCATGGTTGACGGCACCGGCATGTGCGGCTGCTGCCGCGTCGAGGTGGGCGGCGTGACCAAGTTCGCTTGCGTCGACGGCCCCGACTTCGATGCCACCCTGGTCGACTGGGATGACCTTCGTGCCCGCCAGGCCGCTTACCGTTCCGAAGAGGGCGAGTCCCTCAAGGCCTATGAGGAAAAGAGCTGCGCATGCCACTAGTTAACGGTCGTTTCGTTGCCGATATGAAGTCGCCCCGCACCCCCGATAACGAGGAGCCGGCTGCCGAGCGCGCCTGCGACTTCCGCCCCGTCGACAAGGGCTTCACCGAGGAGATGGCGCTGGCCGAGGCCGAGCGCTGCCTCAACTGCAAGAAGCCGTTCTGTGTTGAGGGCTGCCCCGTCAACATCAACATCCCCCGCTTTATCGAGCAGATCCGCGCGAAGGACTTCGGCGGCGCCCTCGATACCATCCGCGAGGACTCCATGCTTCCCGCTATCTGCGGCCGCGTCTGCCCGCAGGAGAACCAGTGCGAGGGCAAGTGCATCCGTGGTAAGAAGTCCGAGCCCGTGGCCATCGGCCAGCTCGAGCGCTTCCTGGGCGACCGCCCCGAGCTCGCCTCCACGCCCAAGATGGCTCCCAAGAACGGCAAGAAGGTCGCCGTCGTCGGTTCCGGCCCGTCCGGCATCACCTGCGCCGGCGAGCTCGCCCGCAACGGCTTTGACGTCACCGTCTTTGAGGCCTTCTTTACCGGCGGCGGCGTGCTGGTCTACGGCATCCCCGAGTTCCGTCTGCCCAAGGCGGTCGTCAAGCGCGAGATTGACGGCCTGGAGGACATGGGCGTCAAGTTTGAGTACAACTCCGTCGTGGGCAACATGGCCACGGCCGAGGAGCTGTTCGAGCAGGGCTTCGACGCCATCTACGTGGCGACCGGCGCTGGCCTGCCCAAGTTCCTCAACGTCCCCGGCGAGAACCTGCCCAACGTCTTCTTCGCGAACGAGTACCTCACCCGCGTGAACCTGATGAAGGCCAACAAGTTCCCCGAGTACGACACCCCCACCAAGCACGGCAAGAACGTCGTTGTCTTTGGTGGCGGCAACGTGGCTATGGACGCCGTCCGTACCGCCAAGCGCCTGGGCGCTGAGCACGCCATCATCGCCTACCGTCGTACCGAGGACGAGATGCCCTGCCGTCGTGCCGAGCTGCACCACGCCAAGGCCGAGGGCGTCGAGGTTCTGCCGCTCGTTTCCCCGCTCGAGTTTGTCGCTGGCGAGGACGGCTCCGTGTGCGCCGTCAAGGTCCAGAAGATGGAGCTCGGCGAGCCCGATGAGTCCGGCCGTCGTCGCCCGGTGCCCATCGAGGGCGCCATCGAGGAGATTCCCTGCGACGTCGCAATCTCGGCTATCGGTACCAACGCCAACCCCTTCGCAAAGAAGATCGGCGGCAAGATGGAGCTCAACAAGTGGGGCTACATCGTCGCCGACGAGGAGACCGGCCAGACCACCGATCCCCGCATCTGGGCCGGCGGCGACATCGTCACCGGTGCCGCTACGGTCATTCTGGCGATGGGCGCCGGCAAGAAGGCCGCCGCTTCCATCACCAAGAGCCTGCTGGGCGAGTAATCACCTACAGCGTTAGCCATCAAACGGCAAAGTCCCCGTCGAGCACACGCTCGGCGGGGACTTTTTTATGCCGGCCGTCCCACCACCACAAAAGGGACAGACACTTTTGTGGTGGTCCGGAGCCTGACCGGCGAACCGATTCCGACGTTTGTCTCGATCTGTAACAGTTAGAGACCAAATTCCTCGCCACGTGTTACAGATCGAGACGTTAGGTTAGCGGCTGAACAGTTCGTCTCAATCTGTAACACCTAGAGCCCAACTATCAGGTTTGGTGTTACAGATTGAGATTTTGTAAAAGCCGAGAATGGGCGCTGCCACCAAAAGCCTAGCGCTTGCGGCGCTTGGTTGCGGCGATGCCGGCAGCGGCAACGGTTGCGCCGGCGATGCCAAGGGCCGCTGCCGCCGCCGCGGCGTTGTCGCCCGTGGCGGCCAGAGTGCCCACGGACTTCTGGGCAGCGGTGGCCTTCGCGGCCGGCTTGGAGGCAGCAGCCGTGGAACTCGCCTGAGTCAGCGTCACGGACGGCGTGCCAGTCTCACTTCCGCCGCCTGGCTGCGGCGTGGGAGCCGGGGTAGGCTCAGGCTGCGGCGTGGGCTCAGGCTCGACCGCATCGCCGGAGCTGATTACCACGCTGCGGGCGACCTCGTCGGAAGTTCTAATGTCCTGGATGACAGACGACCCGGGAACACCGATGACGAGTCCGTTTCCCGTAGTTTCTCGCACAGTGCCGCCGGCGGGAGTCGTAACTACCGACCCGCCATCAATTGAGAGACAAGGGGCTGCATCACCTTGATTGACAGCGTAGATTGCCGCTGCATTACCCGACACCTCAACATTTGAATTAATGATGTCAATTCGAGGGATGGCGGACTGGGAGCCGGACTGGGAATATATTCCGTAGCCATGTTTACGACTGTGGCCAGTTCCGTCACCGCATCGAACTGTAAGGCTCGAATTCTCGACGAGCACCCGCGACACGCCGTCCTGCGCGCGCATCCAAACACCATCCAAAACCTCGACACTATCACTCGCCACGAGCGTAACATCCGCCCCGTTGGTAATACACAAATATGTATCCTTACCCCCGGACGAATACAGGGCGACCGACAACATGTTTGCATTACGCGCCGCCGCATCTAATTTTGCGTTATCCACCGCGATGCAGCCTCCATGCTCGGAGGAGATGTTTTCGGCATAGACTGCAACGGCATTGAGCCCCCCATTCGCCTCCGCCTCGACGTGGACGTCGGCGCCCTCGTTAATGGTTATGTTGCCTGCCCGCGTATGAATGCCGATGGTATGAGGCACTTTGTTCGTTGCCGTCACGTTAACGTTGGCACCGCGGATGTCCACGTCGCCGCCGGCCTTACCGTCCCCCGAAACCGCTATCGTATCGGTTCCGGCCGTCGCGTTGAGAGTCACGTCGCCCGAGATGGCGAGGCTACCGCACTCGACCTTAACAGCGCTCCTGCTCTTCTGTGGTTCGGCCGTCGCGTTGAGGGTTCCCTCCCCCGTGATGGCAAGGTTGCCGTCCTTGACCTCGATAGCGCTCTGCAAGGAATCGGCCGTTACGGTGTTGGTGCCCGTCACGCCGATATTGAGGTTGCCCTGAGCGCTGATACCGGCGCCGTTGTAGCCATTGAGCTTCATGTCGTCGGCGCCGTCCCAGGACCACGTTCCGGCCTCGTCGCCGGCGCCCTTGTTGTACTGCGTGCCGCCAACGTTGACCCATTTGGCGGCGAGCGCCACGCTGGGTAGCAGCAGCTGACCGACCATGAGCGCGCAAGCCCCCGCACAGGCGAGCTTGGCGCCCACGCGACGCCACGTTCCGTGAGAGAGCGCGCACGCGCGGCCGTGGTCGATTGGGTTGTCATGGATTTGCTTTCGCATGTGAGCCTCCTTGTCGTAAGGGGTACCTCCGCTGTTTTATGTTGCGGAAGCTTGCGCTAGCGGTCGCGGCGCTTGGACGCGACGAAGCCGGCGCCGATGACGGACGCACCGGCGATGCCGAGGGCGGCCGCCGCCGTCGCGGCGTTGTCGCCCGTGGCGGCCAGAACACCGGAAGCGCTTTTGGCGCCGGCGGCAGTCTTGGTCGTAACGGTCTTGGCAACCGCCGTGGTGGTCTTTGCGTCCTTATCTACGGGCTTGGGGTCAGGCTTCTGCTCGGGATTGGGCATAGGATCGGGATCGGGCTCCGGTGTCGGCTCGGGCTCCGGTGTCGGCTCGGGCTCCGGTGTCGGCTCGGGCTCCGGTGTCGGCTCCGGCTCCGGTGTCGGCTCCGGCTCCTGCCCGTCTCCAAAATCAATCACTACATCATGGGCGACCTCGGCAGAACCGACGATATCCGTAATAGCAGACGAACCGGCAACACCGACGACCTGCCCGTTCTGGGAGCTCGGCCATTTCCCCGTATCAACAACCTTTTTCACATCGCGCACGGCACCATCCGTCGGAGTCGTAATCATCGCGCGCCCGTGCAAATTGTTCACGCTCAAATCAATCCTCGCGGCACGGAACAGCGTCGCAGTCGCGTCGTTGCAGTTGATCGCATAGATTCCCGCAGTCGCGCCCGAAGCCTCAATCTTCGATTTGCGAATCTTGATACGAGGCGTTTCCGACCCGGTGTTTGCCTCTGCCATGATTCCAAAACTTTGATTGCGGACGGCATCGATGCCGTTTGCAGAAGACAGGCTTCGAGACGTAAGATTCGACTCCTCGACAAGCATCCACACCGCACCGCTTTGCGAACGCGCGCTGATGCCCGCCGAGAGCGAAGCCGCACTGCCGGCGGAAAGCGCGACATCGGCTCCGTTGACGATTTTCATGAGGGTATTCTTTTTGATACCGACCGTATTGATGCACACAGAAACCTGCCAGGCATCGGCTGTCTTGATCGACAGGTTGGCGGCATCGATCGTGACGTCGCCCCCGTGCACGGAGACATAATCCGGTTCTTCCTGCTCGCTTTCCTGAGCAGCGTGTCTACTGGGAAGGTTATCGGCAAAGATACCGTAGGTGCCCACCGTTGGACGCCAAGATCCTTCCGCCGATTTTGCCTCGATTTTGACATCGGCGCCCTTATCGATCGTCACGCTGCCGGCCGTCGCGCGAATGCCCGTCGCACTGTTCACTGCGCCCGAAGCCGTCACGTTGACGTTGGCGCCGCTGATGGTCACATCGCCACCCGCATTGCCGTCGCCTTCCGCCGCAATCACATCGGTCTGAGCCGTCGCATTAAGGGTGCCATCGCCGGTAATGGCAAGGTTGCCGTTCTTGACAGCAATGGCGCTCTGCCCGGCGTCGGCCGTGACGGTGTTGGTGCCCGTCACGCCGATGGTGAGGTTACCCTTGGCGCCGATGGAGCCGCCGTCGTAGCCGTTGAGCTTCATGTCGTTAGCGCCATCCCAGGACCAGGTTCCTGCCTCGTCGCCGGCAGCGGTGCCCGCGTCGTACTGCGTGCCGCCCACGCTGACCCACTCGGCGGCGAGCGCCACGCTCGGCAGCAGCAGCTGGCCGACCATGAGCGCGCAAGCCCCCGCACAGGCGAGCTTGGCGCCCACGCGACGCCACGTTCCGTGAGAGAGCGCGCACGCGCGGCCGTGGTCGATTGGGTTGTCATGGATTTGCTTTCGCATGTGAGCCTCCTTGTCGTAAGGGGTGCTTCTATAACACCATGTTACGGGAAGATATCCGGATCCCGGGGCACAAATTCTCATGTGGCGCACCTGCCAGCGCAAAAGGCAACGAGCACGCTATTGCCAAGCGCGCCCCGCCCATTACAGTCTGAAATAGGCCATCGATAAATTTCGATGGCGAGCATTCGGCGC
>DAIMBN010000045.1:0-14045 GCA_036718335.1 Coriobacteriaceae bacterium | reverse complement strand
GGCCCCCGCAGCCACAAACCCGCCCTCGCCCAGCTCAACGCCACCATCCCAGGTAGCGGCGCCGCCCACGGTAAGCGGATCGCCGCCAGCACGCATCACGGCCTCCTTCTGATCCAGGATGCCGCACGCCTCCACGATGGCATCGATCACCGTCTCGGGGCGAACGGCGCACCCGGGCGCGTACACATCCACGGGAATCGCGCGGTCCACGCCGCCGATCACGTTATAGGCATCGCGAAACACGCCGCCCGAGCACGCGCAGATACCGCATGCCACCACACACTTGGGCTCGAGCATCTGGTTGTAGATCTGGCGCACGACAGGCAGGTTCTGGGCATTGACCGACCCCGTCACCAAAAAGATATCCGCATGCTTGGGGTTGCCGGTGTTGACCACGCCAAAGCGCTCCGCATCGAACAGCGGCGTGAGCGAGGCCAGCACCTCGATATCACATCCGTTGCAGCTCGAACCGTCGTAATGAATAACCCACGGCGAGCGCGACATTTTATGATCCATGGATGCCGCCTCCTAAATAAAAACGTCGACGAGGATGGGCATAAGGTTGAGCAGGCCAAACACCAGCGCCACGCCCCATCCGAGCCTAAAGCAGCTGCGCCAGGTGCTGCGTGCGAAGGTGTTGTCGATCAGCACCTCGACAAAATACGTCGCAGCCATCACGACCAGGGCTACGACCCAGCTCACCGGGTTGTCCCAAACAAAGAACATGCCCACCCACATCAAAAACAGCACGGTCTCGCACCAGTGCATAAGGGTCATCTTGGCCAGCGTGCCGCCGCTCATCTCGGTGGCGACGCCCTGGACGATCTCCTGATGCGCGTGATGCGAGTACGAAAGGTCAAACGGCGACTTGCGCAGCTTGATGGTGAGCACCGCGAGCAGCGCGAGGAAAATGGGCGCGCTGTACACGATGATGGGGGCCGACTGCCCCGTCACGGCGATGGAATCGAAGCTGTCGGTGGCAAGGTACAGGCCCACGCTCATCAGCAAAACGGCGGGCTCGTAACTCATGACCTGCAGCAGCTCACGGTCGGCGCCGACCTGGGCAAACGGGCTTTGCGTCGAGGCGGACGCCAACACCACAAAGATCGCAGCGAGGGTCACCATAAAAGCGCACAACAGCGTGTTGGAACCCGACACAAAGATGCCGCCGCCCACCACGGTAAAGATGAGCGCGCACGCCATGTAGGTATCGTCCATGGTGTTTACGCTGGCGGGGGCCTTGCGCAGCAGCTTGGCCACATCGTAGAAAGGCTGGAGCAGGCGCGGGCCCACGCGGCCCTGCATGCGGGCCGAAAGTTTGCGGTCAACGCCGTCGATCAGGCCGCCCACAAGCGGCGCCAGTAAGGCAAATGCCACGGTGCCAATAAAAATGCCCACGACGCCCGAACCTTCAAAATACTTGCCGCGCAGCACCGAGGGCGCACTCATGGCAAGTCGCTCGGGCCCAATCCACGCGCAACACAGCAGCGCAAACAAGATAATGCTGCAGCACACGACGCTACCCGCGGGGCCAATACGCTTCTCGCCAAGGGCGTCCTCCGAGTACCAATTGCGCTTTTCGGCCTTCACCTCGTGTCCCATCGAGCCGCGGAAATGGCGATATTTGTCGGTCCCCACGCCCGAAAGGTACACGTTGACGTGCGGTTTGTTGCTCACGCGGAATGAAGTCAGCAGCACCACGGCGATAAACGCCACGATAACCACCATCAGGTACATGGCGTCCTTGCCAATAACGTACGGCACGCGGCCAAACACCATGGCCAAGTAAGGCGACACCAGACCGCTCGAGATAACCGGGAACGCCACGCAGCACAGAATCAGCAGCGCGGCGATGGTGTTGAGGGCCATCCATTCGGTCTTATGGACATTGACCTCAACGTTTTGAGCCGTGGGGTCGACGCCCGAAAGCTTGGCAAGCCACTTGCCCCAGAAGAAGAAGGTCGCGGCCGAGCCAAAGGCAAGTACCATGATCATGAGCACGTTGCCGGTCTGCGCGAACGCCACCAGAGCGCCCCACTTGGACACGAGCATGCCAAACGGCGCCACAAACATGCCCATGATGCCCAGCATCATCAGGCGCGTCAGGTGCGGCATGCGGCTGAACATACCGTCCATGTCCTCGATATTGCGGCTGCCGATATGATGCTCGGCCGTGCCCACGCACAGGAACAGCAGCGACTTTGCCACCGTGTGGAACAGGATCAGGAAGATGGCCGCCCATACGGCCTCGGGCGCGCCGACACCCAAGCAAGCACTGATGAGGCCCAAGTTGGAAATGGTGGAGTACGCGAGCACGCGCTTGGCATTGCTCTGCGAGATGGCCATAAGGGCAGCGAGCAAAAACGTGATGGCGCCCACGCTCGTGACCATAAAGCCGGTCACGGGATAGATGGCATAGAGCGGGCTCAGCTTGACCATCAGGAACACGCCGGCTTTGACCATGGTTGACGAGTGCAGCAGGGCGCTCGTGGGCGTGGGGGCAACCATGGCACCCAACAGCCAAGTGTGGAACGGCATCTGTGCGGCCTTGGTGAGCGCGGCGAGCGACAACAGGATGACCGGCATCACCAGCAGCGCGGACTGCGCGGTTCCGGCGCCGGAAAGCTCAATCATGCCCGAGATGGTCAGCGGCATGCCGTTAACGTGCAGGTACATGAGTCCGGCCAAAAACGCGATGCCGCCCAGCATGTTGAGGATGATCTGGTTAAAGGCGTTCTTGATGGCCTCGGGCGTGCGCGTATAGCCAATCATAAGGAACGAGCACACGGTGGTGATTTCCCAGCCGCAGAACAGCCACTCAAGGTTGTCGCTCGTCACGATGACGAACATGGCCGAGAAGAACAGGAACATAAGCGCCAGGAACTGCGGACGACGGTCGGGCGCGGTCTGCCCGCGCAGCGCGGCCTCGTGCTCATCATGGGCCTGGAAGTCCTTCATGTAGCCCAAAGCGTAGATACAGATAAGGCTGCCGACGATGCCGACGGCGAGGACCATGATCACGCTCATGTAGTCTAGGTAGAGCGGCGTCGCCGTGACGGCTTCGGCCGCAGGCAGCGTCATGGCCGCAAAGACGAGCGAGCCCACCAGCTGGACTATGCCGAGCACCGTGGTAAGCACGCTCTTATATTTGTGCGCGTTGTACAGGATGACGGCGCACAGAATTACGTCGATGACGGAGCTGATGATCGAGAGCGCATGCGAGGTACCGGGGGCAATCTCAAAGCTCTGCGGACCCGTGCAAAAAAACATGACGGCGACTACAACTGTCACCGCCATGATAATGCCGGAGCCTATGAGTCCCACCGCATCGCGGGCGCGGTCACCGCGCGCGAGCAGCATGCCCAGCGCCGGTACCAGCGGAAACAGGGTAAGGAAATACAGTAGCGTCATACCATCACTCCCCCATGCAAAAACGCTGCAATTGTTTAACGTTATAGCTCAATTGATGAGTAGCGGCGGCGGGTTTTCGGTCAACTGGGGAGTTTTAGGCGTACGGGGCAAGGGCACGTCCGCTTTGGAGCAGAGAGGCGGCAAGAAAAATGCGCCCCTGTGGGCGCACCATCCCGTTTGCTATTTCGCCTTTTTAACGCGCGGCTTGCGACCGCGCGGCTTATCGACCAGTGCGGACTCACCGCTCTCGCGGTACTGACGGCACCAAGCCTTGACCGAAGACTCGCTGGGAATCTTGTGCTTGATCATGGCCTCGCGAACCGTCAAGCCGTTTTCCAGACGGTCCTTAACCACAGCGAGCTTTACGTCGTACGAATAGGTGTGATGATGCGAACCGGCATTGAGAACGGCGTCGGCACCGCCCACGGCATACGCGCGGGCCCACTGACGAGCCGTGGCCTGGGGAATGCCAAGCTCCGCGGCGAGAGCGCGATGACCGACCCCCTCTTGGAGGATCTCGACGGCGCGCTGCCTAACCTCGGGCGCATGCGTGCGAGTCCTAGTTGCTTCCGACATACCTGCCACTTCTTAGCCTTAGCCGTTAATCTGCTTTCTTACGTGCAAGTTAGATAGTAGCATTTTACTGTTTGCTCAAAGCAGTTAATTAAAATAGACGCGGCGTTATCTGGGCATTTGGCACCAAATTACGACATTTCTTTATCGATTATTTACGCTGGTAGCTGACTCGCAGCTAATCGTCATTCGCTTGTCAACAAAATTGGCATCTCTTTATGTCCTTTGGTATAGAGGATATAGTTATTAACCCCTCCCCCAATATTTTTGAGTGATCTGCAAGGCAGTAGACGTCCTCACTCCTCATGATTACCGCGCATTGCCATTCATCGGAGCAAAACAAAAAGGGCGGGACCTGCTGCGCTTGCAGGCCCCGCACCGGTTGACACCCGACGGGACACAGCCGGGCGAGACAGATCCGTGCTACCGCCCCGCCTGGCCGCGATGTTCAACTACAGCTCGTTGGCCGCGTGATACGCCGTGCGAATGGCGCTCGCAATGTCGGCGGTGCGCTCACCCGAGCAGTCGCCCACGCAGGTCACGGGCACCGTCACGCCATCCAGGTCAAACGCGTTGGCCTTGGAGCCCACGGCCATCACCACGTAATCGCAGGCGATCTTCACCGGCTCCTCGGCGCCGTCCTCGGTGGTGCGAACAGCCTCCACGCCCTCGTCGGTAATGGCGGTCAGGCGGGTCTTAACATGCTGCTCCACGTTGTGCTCTACAAAGTCGCTCATAATCAGCGGCAGAATGGTCTCGGACTCGCCCGCGGCAATCTTGTCGAGCATCTCCACGATCGCCACCTCGCAGCCGTGCTGCAGCAGGTACTCGGCAGTCTCGGTGCCCACCAGGCCGCCGCCAATGACGGCGACGCGGCCGCTGAGCTCCACCTTGCCGGCCAGCACGTCCCAGCTCGAGACGACCTTCTCCGAATCGGCACCCGGAACGGGGATGACCACGTCGTGTGCGCCCACGGCCACAATCGCAGCGTCGGCGGCGTTGAGGTCCTCAGCGGTAGCGGCATGGTTGAGCTCGACCTTCACGCCCAGGCCGGGCAGAATCTTCTCGTAGTACTCGACCGAGCGCATGATCTCGTCCTTGCGCGGAGGCGCGGCCGCCAGCACAATCTGGCCGCCCAGATGATCGCTCGCCTCGTAGACGGTCACGTCGTAGCCGCGCTTGGCCGCCACGCGCGCGGCCTCCAGACCGGCGATGCCGCCGCCCACCACGGCGATCTTCTTGTCGCCCTCGCCCGGCTTAATGGCGATGGTTGCCTCATCGCCGTTCTCGGCATTGAGCACGCACGAGATGTACTTGCGGTTTTGAATCGCATCGACGCAGCCCTTGTTGCAGTTGAGGCACTCGCGGATGGGCTCACCCGTGGCGGCCTTCAGCGCAATGTCGGGGTCGCACATGAGCGAGCGGCCATAGGCGATGATGTCGGCGGCGCCGTCTTCCAGAATCTTCTCGCCGGCCTCAACCGAGACAACGCGGCCGACGGTTGCCACCGGCACGGAGACCAGGGCCTTGACGCGCTCGGCCACGGGCAGCGTCCAGTTGTAGGGCATGGCGCCCATGGGCGGAATGGTGTCGCCCATGTTGCCGGTGTGGTTGGCCTGTGCGACCTGAATCATATCGATGCCCGTACCCTCGAGCAGCTTGGCGAACTCGCAGGCCTCGTCGGGCTGCAGGCCACCCTTGCCGCGCGGCGTGCCGTCGGGGTTCTCCATGATCACGGGGAGCTTGTACTCCACCATCAGCTGCGGCGCGGCCTCCTTAATGGCGGCGACGACCTCCAGCGCGTAGCGAACGCGGTTCTCGAACGAACCACCGTACTCGTCGGTGCGCTGGTTGAGGATGGCCGAGCACAGCGAACCCACCAGGCGGTCGCCGTGGACCTCGATAGCGTCGATCCCGGCCTGCTGTGCGCGAGCGGCCGAGGCAGCGATGGCCTCCTTGATCTGGGTGAGCTGCTCTACGCTCGCCTCGTTCACAAAGTGCTGCATGTCGTGATGCAGCTTGGCGTAGGCCTGGTTGCGGATCTCGTTGGACTCGGCCATCTTGGCGGCAAAGGTCTCCTCGTCGCCGGCGGCCTTGGCCTCCTGCGCGGCCTTGGCGGCGGCCATGGATCCCATGACCATGCGGCCGACACCGGGCACATCGTACTCGGGGTGGAACAGCTGCAGCGCGACCTTGGCGCCGTGCTTGTGGACGGCGTCGGCCAGCGCCTTAAACGTGGGGATCTGGGCGTCGGTTGCCAGCTTGGGCGTGGGGCTTGCGGTCATGACGGGAGCGACGTCGCCGATGACGATGTAGCTCACGCCGCCACGGGCCAAGCGCTCGTAAAAAGCCAGGCTGCGCTCGCCGATGGAACCGTCACGCTCCTCGTAGCCGGTGGTCAGCGGCGGAAACATAATGCGGTTCTTGAGCTCAAGGGGGCCAACCGTAATGGGCTGGAGCAGCTTGGATGCAGGTGTGGTCATGGACATTCCTCTCTTGTAGGCGCGGCGGCGATGATGCCGCGTAGTTATCTAGAGGATATGGCATGGGAATACAGCAGCGCAACGGAAATCGGCGGACAGCAGGTAGCGGCAGGTGGATGGGGATGGGCGGGGCGGCCCGTCGGTTTATCTCAATCTGTAACAGTTACGCGACAAAACCGGGTCTTACTGTTACAGATCGAGACATTCCTCTCGGCCCATCCTCAACAATCTAGATCTGTAACAGCTAGGCCCACTTTTGACCCCTACCTGTTACAGATCGAGACAAACCAAACCCGCCTGCTAGAAAATCTCAATCTGTAACGGTTACTCGGCAAAAACCGTCCCTCGTGTTACAGATTTAGACAAACACGACCAAGCCCACCGGTATATCTCGATCTGTAACACCTAGCCGCCCAAATCGGGTCTAGATGTTACAGATCGAGATTTTGTTTGAGAGGCCGAGAATTGGATCGAAAACACGGTCCCGAAATAACAAAAAAGCTCGCCGGCTAGGCCGACGAGCTGCAAGTTCTTGGTCGCGGGGGCAGGATTTGAACCTACGACCTCCGGGTTATGAGCCCGGCGAGCTACCAGACTGCTCCACCCCGCAATGTCTGGGCGCTTCATGTGCGCAAAAAAGAATATTACGCGGGAGTTCGGTAAGCGGCAAGGAAAATCTCGTAGAGCATAATTCCTTCATATTTAAAACCCCTCAGCCCCTATCACCGTAAACGAATCGCAGCCGAGCGCCGTCGGCGGCGCGTATACAATGGTGCGCGTCCTTTTATGCCAACACTGGGAGTAGACATGCTGCTCGCTATCGATATGGGAAACACGCAGACGGCCATGGGCCTGTTTGACGGAGACGAGCTGGTGCAGTCGTGGCGTATGCCCACCGACCGCTCCTATACCGCCGACGAGATCCACGTGCGCCTGATGGGTTTCTTTAAGATGTACGGCCTTTCGCTCGATGCGGTCGACGCAATCGCCTTTGCGGGCGTGGTGCCGCAGCTCTCGCGCGAGTGGCACGCCGTGGCCGACCGCATTGCCGCGGACGCCATCGTCATCGGGCCGCAGACGGCCGCGGTGACCAAGCTGCGCGCGGCGCGCCCCCAGGCCGTAGGTGCCGATCGCGTCGCCAACGCCGTTGCGGCCGAGACTTTCTATGGCGCGCCGGCGATCGTGGTGGACTTTGGCACCGCGACCAATATCGACGTCATCGATGAGGACGGTTATTACATTGGCGGAGCGATCGCGCCGGGCATTCGCATCTCCATGGACGCGCTTGCCGCCCGTGCCGCCAAGCTCGCCAGCGTGCCGCTCGAGGCGCCCGAGCACGCCATCGGCCGCGATACCGAGGAGTGCATCAAGGTCGGCGCCGTAACGGGCGCCGCCGCCATGGCTGAGGGCCTGGTCGCGCGCATGAAGCGCGAGCTGGGCCGCGAGGATGCCACCGTTATCGCCACGGGCGGTCTCGCCAGCATCGTCGCCGATTCGACCGATGCCTTCGACGTGGTCGACGGACAGCTCACCATCAAGGGTATCTGCGAAATCTACCGCCGCATGCAGGAGCTGGGATAGGACAGGGGCTTAAGTCGAGCACGAGCGCGAGCGGCGAACTAGGCAACGCATCGGCCCTATTCCTCAAAATCGAAAGATTTTCAGTTTTGAGGAATAGGGCTTTCTGCTAGGCCTCGTCGCACAGCCACCTCGCCAGGTCCACGATCTGCACCCCATTGCGGTCCGTGGCCTCGTGATGCGTGCGGGCGAGAATCATCTTGGGGTACGCGTCGCCAATGCTCAGCAGTGGTGAAATCTCGCGTTCAAATGTCTTATCCGAGCTGATGTCGTCGCTCACCTGAATGTAGAGCTTCTCGCTTCGCTTGATTGCTACAAAGTCTATTTCCTTTTTATAGAGCACGCCGACGTATACCTCGTATCCGCGGCGCAGCAGCTCGATTGCCACCATGTTCTCGTATACGCGTCCCCAATCCATATCACGTGTACCGAGCAGCGCGTATTTGAACGCGTGGTCTGCCAGGTAATACTTCTCGCCGCTCTTAAGGTATTTTTTGCCGTGGATGTCGTACCGACGAACTTTATAGAAGGCAAACGCATCGCACAGGTACCCCATGTACGTGCCGACCGTCTTGTTCGTTATCTTTAGCCCATCCGCGTTCAAAATATCCGTAATGTTACGTGCCGACGTTATGTTGGATACGTTGTCCATCATGTAATCGGCAATGCGCAGCAGCGCCGATTCGTTTCTCACGTTATGCCGCTGCACGATATCTCTCACGATGAGCGTTTTGAAGACATTGGAGAGATATTGATAACGCTGCTCCTGCAGTGGATAAGGGTAGGAGCCGGACATACCGCCGGTTCTCGCGTACTCATCGAAGTCGCGGTCGACCTCGCCCTCGTCGCCATAGAGTCGATACTCCTCAAACGAGAATGGGAAAACCTCGATCTCAAACGTACGCCCCGTAAAGAGCGTCGACAGATCGCTCGACAGCAAAAAGGCATTCGATCCGGTAATGAATATGTCGTACTGCTCGGATGCGTGGAGGCTGTTGATCGCACGCTCAAAACCGTCGCACATCTGAACTTCATCGATAAGCAGAAAGTTTTGTTTGCCGGACACTCGATGCTCTTTTACATAGGCGAGCAGCGCGTGATACTCGAGCAGATTCTCGAACTCATCGAGGTTGTAGTTGATATGGATGACATTCGAATTGGACAGATTTGCCTCCACGTAATCGCGGAGGGCCTCGAGCAATTTTGATTTACCGCTACGACGGATGCCCGTGATGACCTTGATGTCCGGCACGCCAATAAGGCTCGTCAACGTGTCCATATATGACGTTCTATTGATGAGTTTCATTGGGGCCTCCTCGCGGTCTTTTATCGCTATTCCTCAAAATTGAAAAATTTTCAGTTTTGAGGAATAGGCTCTATAGCGAATATACCTCGCGAAAGACCGAGCTGTCTTAATCCTATTCCTCAAAAACGAAAATTTTTCAGTTTTGAGGAATAGGGCGCTGGCAACCCATTCCCCAGATAGGCGAAACCCTCCCCGGCACAGGCCGAGGAGGGTCTTGTTGTCATCGTCATCTTTGAGCGCAAGTGCCTCGCGTTACAGTCCGCGAATGCGCACGGCCTCGGGCGGAAACTCTTGCTCGCCGGCATCGGTCTTGATGGTCGCGCGGCCCCAGATGTCCAGGCCCGCAAACACACCGACCGCAAGCGGCAAGCCGTTGGGCGACACCGCCGCAACTTGGCGGCCCAGCAGCGGCACCATGTCGAAGTACTCGCCCAGCACGGGAGCCAGCGGCCCTGCGGCGCCTTGCGGCGTGTTGGCAACAACCGCCCAGGTGTCCACACGGGCCAGCACGGCGGCGGCCAGCGCCTCGACCAGCGCTTCGTCAGCCACGTCCACACCAAGCTCGCTCAACGCCGAATGCTCAATATCAACCGTCACCGCGGCAAACATGCCCGCAGCACCGGCACCGCCGTTCACGGCAACATGCGCGAGCGACGTCTCAAACGCAGGCGCACCGCACACGATATCGCTCGGCCACTGGATACCCACCTTACCGGCAAGGCCCAACCCCGGCGTCGAAGCCGTGCCCACGAGCGCGTCCATCATGCCCATCGCGGCCACAAACGGCAGGCCGTGGAAGGCGTGCATATTCACATCCGGACGCACGACCAGCGAAAACGTCAGCGAAGCATCGCCCGCGCTCCACGCGCACCAGCCCGCGGACACGCCCTCGCGGCCCGCGTCGCGCGCCGCGTCGAGCTCGGTGCCGGCGGCAACAGCATTCATCTCGATCATCTACATACGCCCCAATTCGCCCACGATATGACCCACGCGGTCCTCGGGCTCCTTGACCTCGACGCCGTTGTAGCGGAAGAACCGCGCCGGGTCGTGCATCAGGTCCTCGAGCGGCACCAGCACAAAGTCGCGCTCGCCAATGAGCGGATGCGGCAGGCGCAGCTTTTTGCCGCCGTGGGTCTCGCCGTCCATCCACAGCAGGTCCAGGTCGATGGTGCGCGGGCCGTTGGCCTTGGCCTTTTTGGAACGGTCGCGGCCCAGCTCAGCCTCGATCTTCATGAGCTCGTCGAGCAGCACCAACGGCGCCAGCTCGGTCTTAATCTCGATGACAGCGTTGGCAAACGCGTCCTGGCGCGTCTCGTAGGCCGGCTCGCTCTCGTAGATCTTGGAGGAGTTGGACACGCAGGTGAGCGGAATCTCGGCGATCATGTCGCGCGCGGCGCGGATGTTGTCGCAACGATGCCCCAGGTTGGAGCCCACGGCCACAAACGCACGGCGCGGCTGCGGCTTGGCGACGGCCCAGTAACCGTTCAGGAACTGCGCAAAACCCGCGGCGTCGTGCACGCGCACGATGTTCGCACCGGCCTGGATGGCGCCCAGGCACACGCCAAACGTGGCGGCATCGCGCGCGGCGGCCTCGGTCACGCCCGAGACAGCGCCCACAAAACGCTTGCGCGACACGGCGCACATGAGCGGATAGCCCAGTGACGCCATCTTGGCAGTCTCGCGCTGGATGACGATGTCCTCGTTAGCCGACTTACCAAAGCCCGGGCCAGGATCGATGCAGATGCGGTCGCGCGACACGCCGGCATGGATGAGCGTGCGGGCCTGGTCGGACAGAAAGCCCATAACGCGGCGCATGATGGGCGCCGAATCGGGCAGGGTGAAGCGGCGGAGCTGCGAGGTGGGCACGTAGGCTTCCTCGCGGCGGGCGCTGCGGCGCATCATGGCGGCCAGGCGGTCATTGGACTCCGATTCGGCCTCGGTGGCTGCGGGCGCGGCCTCGGGTGCGGGCGCGACGGTCTCGGCGGCAGCAGCCCGCTCGGCGGCGGGCGTCTCCTGCTCGCTTGCAGGCTCGGACGTGGGCTCCAGCTCGCCAAACGGCAGTGAGGGCTGTACCACACCGCCCGGAAGCTTGGCCTCAACCTTGGGCTCACCCATCAGCTTGCCGCGACGGCGGCGAGCCGGCTTCTCGGCCTCACGCGCGGCCTCGGCAGCCGCCTCGCGCGCCTTCTCGGCAACAAACGCCGCTGCCGAGGTATCGAGCTGCACCGTTGCGTGCGTGCGGGTGGGCGCGGCGACCTCGCCGGCATGCATCACGATGACGCCGCAGGTACTCGTCTTAACAAACTCGACCATCTTGGGATCGGTGAAGCCCGTCACGTCGTTGACGATCGAGGCGCCGCAGCGCACGGCCGCCTTGGCAACCGCCACATGACGCGTGTCGATCGAGACGATGGCGCCCTCCTTGGCCAGCGCGCGCACCACGGGCAGCACGCGGCGAGCTTCCTCGTCGGGGTTGACCGGGGTAAAACCAGGGCGCGTGGACTCACCGCCCACGTCGATGATGTCGGCGCCGGCATCGAGCATCGCCAGGCCGTACTCGATGGCGGCATCGGGGTCGAAGTGCTCCCCGCCATCGCTAAACGAATCGGGCGTCACGTTGAGGACGCCCATGATGCGCGGACGGTCAAAGCTGAGCTCGTACTTTCCGCACCGCCATGTCTTGCTGTCGTTCGCCATGAACATCCTCCTAAAATGCCCACGCCGCCGAGCCTGGGGAGCTGGCGGCGGGGTCGCTTTGCACTCAGTCTTTCTATTGTATCCGCGCGCGCGGGCTAGAACGCAAACGCGGCCGCGATGTCGCAAGAAATCAGCAGGTCGGCATTTGCATCCTGATCGGTGGGAGCAAGGTTGCATATGGCCAGCGTATCGCCGGTAAAGTAACGCGTAAGGCCCGCCGCCGGATACACCACGAGCGAGGTCCCACCCACAATGAGGGCATCGGCCGCGGCGATGGCGGCAACGGCACCGGTCAGCACATGCTCATCGAGCGGCTCCTCGTAGAGCACCACATCGGGCTTGATGCGCCCGCCGCACGCAGGACACACAGGCACGCCCGCGGCGTCCTCGTGCTCGCGCGAGCAAATCCACTCGGCGCTATAGACCGCGCCGCACGACTGGCAAATGTTGCGATGGACCGATCCGTGCAGCTCGAACACGCGCTGCGAGCCGGCCGCCTGGTGCAGACCGTCGATATTTTGCGTCACCACGGCGTCGAGCTTGCCGGCGCGCTCCAGCTCGGCCAGCTTGGTGTGGCAGCGATTGGGCTTGGCGCCAAGCGCGATCATCTTGGTGCGGTAGAAGTCGAAGAACTCGGCCGGATGCGCCTCGTAAAAGCTATGCGACAGCATGGTCTCGGGCGGATAGGCAAACTGCTGGTGATACAGGCCGTCCACGCTGCGGAAATCGGGAATGCCACTTGCCGTGGAAACACCAGCGCCGCCAAAGAAGACCACGCGCTTGTGGGTGTCAAACAGATCCGCCAGCGCGGCGGAGGCCTGCCTGGGGTCCGATATTGCCTGCGTCATATGAGTCCTCCGTCCTTGTTAGTCGGGCAGCGTTGAGCGACGTCCCAGCATGCGGCCTTTAAGTCAGCATGCGCGGATCCCACCCCGCCCCTGTTGCGCTAATCTTAAGCCTGCCAACCCCGTCGAAAGGACACCATGCCTCAGACTTACACTTTCGCCTCGTGGAACGTCAACGGCCTGCGCGCCGTGCTCAAAAAGGACCCGAGCTTTATCCAGATCGCGCAAGAACTCGACGTCGATATCCTGGCGCTGCAAGAGACCAAGTTGCAAGAAGGCCAGGTCGATATTGACCTGCCCGGCTATCACCAAACCTGGAGCTACGCCGAGCGTAAAGGCTATTCGGGCACCGCGGTCTTTAGCCGCCAGGAGCCGCTGCGCGTACTGCGCGCCGATGCGCTGCTGCCCTACGCCGGCGAAGGCGAGGCGGCCGTGCTCGTCGCCCAAGCCGCAACCGAGGGCCGCGTCTGCGCGCTGGAGTTCGACAAGTTCTGGTTTGTGGATGTCTACACTCCCAACGCGCAAAACGAACTCGCCCGCATCGACGTGCGCATGGCCTGGGACGATGCCTATCGCGGCTTTTTGAGCGCGCTTGAACGCGAGACCGGCAAGCCCGTCGTAACTTGCGGCGACTTTAACGTGGCGCATGAGGAGATCGACCTTAAGAACCCCAAGTCCAACCGTGGCAACGCAGGCTTTTCGGACGAGGAGCGCGGCAAGTTTACCGAGCTGCTCAACGCCGGCTTTACCGATACCTGGCGCACGGCTAATCCGGACGTTGAGGGCGTCTACAGCTGGTGGAGCTATCGCTTTAATGCCCGCAAGAACAACGCCGGCTGGCGCATCGACTACTTCCTGGTAAGCGACGCAATCGCCGCCAACGTTCGCGACACCGGCATCCACGGCGACATCTTCGGCAGCGACCACTGCCCCGTCACCCTCACGCTAGAACTCTAGCCCCAATTGATCCCCTGGGGACGGAGGAAAAGGGATCATTTTCACCTCGCGAGGGAACCCACGCGGCCCTCCCGCCACGGAACTGACCCATCTACTACGTTTAAGCCACTACCCTCAACCACAGCGAACAACGCAAAAAGAAAACCGACGCTCCTATAAGTTGTCAAGAGGCAGTTTGCGGGAGCGCTCTCTCCA
>DAIMBN010000006.1:55048-63493 GCA_036718335.1 Coriobacteriaceae bacterium | reverse complement strand
GACGCCGCCCTCTCAAGGCGGAGATCACCAGTTCGAATCTGGTACGGGCTACCACGCATCTGATACCCGGACTTCCCATGGAAGTCCGGGTTTTTTGTTATCAAACAACCGTCTGCAATTCCCGTTTGAACCAGAGCTTTGCGTTCTGCCTATGGCCCTTACGGGTACAATATCCAAGATATTTTGACTGTTAGAAGGAGTCTCATGACGGAGTCCTCTCAGCATACGTCTAAGCCCCAGGTCGAGGTTGAGGCCTCGGGCGGAGATGACAATAAGAGCGCACGCCGCGGCGCCATCTTTATCGGCGTCGTGCTGGTGGGTTATATCGTCTATCTGGTGGTAACCGGTCAGATGGGACAGTTCTGGGCTGCCATGTCGAGCGTCCAGGCTCCGTGGCTCGTTGCCGCATGCTTTTGCATGTTCCTGTATCTATTCTTTGGCATTGTGGCCTATGCGATCGCTGTCTGGCTCGACCCTAATTCACCCGTCGGCATCCGCGACCTGATCTCGGTCGAGGCGAGTGGCATCTTCTTTGGCAACCTGACGCCCATGATGATGGGCTCGACCCCTGCTCAGATCTACCGCCTGACCAAAGCGGGCCAAAATGTCGGCGAGGCCGGCGCCACGCAGTTCACGCGCTTTATCGTGTATCAGTTTGGCCTCGTTGCCTGGGGCGCTATCCTCCTGCTTGCTCGCATGCCGTTTTTCGCCGAGCGCTATGGCGACATGACGCTGCTGTGCGTCTTTAGCTTTGGCGGACACTGCTGCATCTTGCTGGGAATCTTCGCCGTCGCGCTCATGCCTAAGACCGTCACGCGCGTCGCCCATTGCATCATTAATTGGCTCGAGCGCATAGGCGTCTCGTCCACTAAGATCGAGGGATGGCGCACGTTTGTCGATGACGAGATCTACTCGTTCTCCGAGAAGTTCAAGCTTTCGGCTGGCCACTTTTCGTCCATGCTACTCACGGTGGTCATCACCATGCTGCAGCTCGCGTTTTTCTACCTCGTACCGTATTTCTTGATGCTTGCCTTTGGCCACCACGAGGTCGACTTTTTCTCGGTCATGGCCGCGAGCGCCTTTGTCCAGCTGTTGAGCTCTGCGGTCCCCCTGCCCGGTGGAACTGGTGGCGCTGAGGGCGGCTTTGCATTATTCTTGGGTCATTTCTTTGGGTCGGCTTCGACCGCCGGCTATCTGCTGTGGCGCCTCATTACGTTTATTGCGCCGACCATTTTGGCTGCGCCCCTGCTGGGCCTTAAGAGTGCCCACAACGAGAGCATCCATGCGCGCTGGGATCGCGTGATGCGCAAGCTCGGTCGCACGCCTCAAACGCCCTCTGCGCCCACAAAGCCCCACCCCACGAATGCTGTTACCGTTGATCCCAAGAAGCACGCTCAGAAGGCTTCTGGGGCCGCTAAGCCGGCTCATAAAGCCTATGTGCGCCAGACAGGCGACGGTATTCGCGTATCTCCGTCGGCACTCAATAAGAAGAAGCACCCTAAGTCGCAGTAGGGCAGTCGTGCGTTCTTCATGATGCGGGGCATATTTGTGCTGTATGGGGGATAATCCTCTTACGTAGATTATCTCTCATCTGTTGATGAATGCTCGCATATCGAAGGGACACGCCCATGGCAACCAGCAAACCGCGTCTTGACCGCCGCATTGTTCGCAGCCGTAATGCCATCCTTTCCGCTTTTGAGCGCCTGCTCATGGAAAAGCCGCTGGCAGACATTACGGTGAGTGCCATCGCGCGCGAGGCCAATGTCGACCGCAAAACCTTCTACGTGCACTTTGGCACGGTTGACGGCCTGCTCGATGCCATTGCCGTCGATGTGGTGGAGATGATTGTCGACTCGGTCGAGAAAACGCTTGCTTCAATGGACGGCGACACCAACGAGCGCGCTCTTGGCGCGGCGGCGACCTTCTTTAAAACCGTTAACGAGGCACTGTGCAACAACTTGGTGCTCAATCGTCAGCTGATCGAGAACATTCCGCTCGATGATTTTATGGCTCGTCTTCGTGCGCCGCTCGAGCGCGAGATTGCCGAGCGCGATCTGTTGCCCCAAGGTCTCAAGGACGAGATGTTCGACTACTATCTGGCGTTTCTGCTGTCGGGTATTATCGGTATCTATCGCACGTGGGCGCTGTCTGACGGCTCGGTTCCTATCGAGCGCGTCTCGGAGGTTGCCAACGACCTCACGCTCAACGGCCTGTCGAGTCTGGAATCTCGCTTCGAATAGCATCGATAATTCAACAACTTAAAGAAGTTGCGGTGGAATAGGGATTGTTTTGGTTATTGGAAGGCCGATCTAGTCCCTATTTCACCGCAACTTAGTAAAACTGTTTTGATGGTAAGGCGGAGCAGCCTCGAAGATGAGCCTCGAGACTGCTCCGCTTCATTTCTGAGCGTTTGTCGTGTAGGGCAGCATTAATCGCCGTTTTTGAGTATGCGGCCCTGTTTTTCGAACTTGTGCATGTCGCTATCGGCCATGCCCTGCGACTTGTCCTCGTGACGCTTGGCGTATAACGGATCGTCGGAGTCGTTCCAGATGCGGTCGGCGACAGGTGACCATGCCTCGGCGGCAGCCTGGGTCTTTTCGCGCAGCTGCTCGGGTGACTCCTTCTCGATGAGATCGGTGCTCATTGCGCCACTCTCGGCGACCAGTTTGGGTAGCACGTCGGGATTCTCGAGCATGGGGCATGGTTTGAGGTAGTTGTCGTTAAACGGCATGTTCTCGTAGTACTTCATAAAGAGGGGAGAGCGCAGCGCGTCGAGTAAGCTCACATCGTGGATGTTGGCGTTTGAGTAGTGGATGAACACGCACGGCTCCACGTCTCCGGCGGCGTTGATGTGCAGGTAGCGGCGGCCGCCGGCGATACATCCGCCTACAAACTCGCCGTCGTTTTGGAAGTCGAGCGTAAACAGCGGCTTCTTCTCACGCATTTCGCGGATAAAGTGATACATGTGCTCGCGCTGCTCGGGCGTGGGCATGAGCTCGGGGGTTGCATTGCGGCCAACTGGCATAAAGTGGAAGTACCAGCAGAAGAGTGCTCCCTCGCCGATCATCCAGTCCATGTTCTCCTCGGTAGCAACCGTCTCGGCATTGGCGCTGGTTCAACAGGTGGAGATACCAAACGGCAAGTCGCGCTCGCGCAGGAGTTTCATGGCGTGCTCGATCTTTGCGTAGGTACCCTCGCCGCGACGGGCGTCGGTGGTGTGCTCATTGCCCTCGGCGCTGATGGCGGGGACAAAATTACCTACGCGAATCATATCGTCGCAGAAGGCCTCGTCGATCAGCGTGGAGTTGGTAAAGCAGAGAAACACGCAGTCCTGATGTTTTTCGCAAATTCTGATCAGGTCGTGCTTGCGGACGAGCGGCTCGCCGCCGGTATAGATGTAGATATGCGTACCGAGCTCTTTGCCCTGCGTAACGATAGAGTCGATGTCTTCGAACGAGAGATTCTGCTTGTAGCCGTACTCGGCGGCCCAGCAGCCCGTGCAATGCAGGTTGCAGGCGCTCGTGGGATCGAGCAGGATGGCCCACGGAACGTTGCACTGGTACTTTTCGCGGTTCTTTTCCTGCTCTGGCCAAGCAAGCAGGTTGGCGTCGACAATGAGGGTCTTAAGCAGCTTGGTTCGCATCTGGGGATTAAGGCTGAACACACGCATGATCAGGTCATACCAATTGCCGCGGCTCTTGATGACATTGGTGAATGCCTCGCGCTGTACGGGAAATACGCGATTGGGGACCAGCTTGTTCACGAGGTCCATGATTTTGTCGATGTTTTCTTGCGGGTTGTCGTCGAGATAATCGATGAGCTTGTTGAGCGCTGCACGCTCTGCTGACTGTGTAAGCGACATGGGTATATCCTTTCACGTGTGCTTACTGTGTGATAATACCCACTTGTGGATTAAACGAAGTCTAAAGATTTGTAATGTGTCTATTCAACGAATCAATTTAATTTGGGGTGAAGCGTTATACCTTACGCTCTCTAAGTTGCGGTGAAATAGGGTCAGATAGGGATGCGGACGATTTCTTGGGCCGCGCCTAGGCGTATCCATTGGAATCCTCCGATGCGCCTTCGCACGCTCGCATGACCTCGATACCATGCGAGCGTGCGAACTCGACGAGCTCTGCGTTGCGGGCGTTTATGATGCCGAAGGCGGCGGGGCACACGATAAGGCGCGCGCAGTGGACGAGGAGCTCTTTGGCGCGGGCTATGGTTTTATCCCCGATCGGCTCGAAGGCGCGCTCGGCCACGCATTCCGTCGCCAGGTCGCGCGCGAGTTCGCAGTCGATGTCCCCTTCGTGCAGAACGCCCGCGTAGAACGCCTTGCCCTGCCGGATGAGCTGGCGAAACACAGCCGACCCCGTACCTGCGCCGGCGATGACGAACGTGTGTGCATCGCCGTGTGGGCGCCCAATTTCCACGCTGCCGAAGCGCTCGTTGAAGGTGCCATGTTGAAGGCCGTAGAGCTCGCCAATCGTCTCGCGCGTGAATATGTCCTCGGGTGCGCCGGCGCGGAAGACCCGGCCGTCCTTCACGCAAATCACCTTGTCGGCGCTTTTCTGCGCGAGCTCGAGTTCGTGGATGGACATGATGACAGCCACATTCCGCGATTTCGCAAGGTGGCGAAGTATTCGCAGCAGGTCGATCTGGTAGCGGATATCGAGATACGACGTGGGCTCGTCGAGCACGAGCACACGCGGATCCTGCGCGATGGCGCGTGCGAGCATGACGCGCTGGCGTTGCCCGTCGCTTATCTGCATGAAGTCGCGCTCGGCGAGCTCTTCCACATGTGCGGTTTTCATGGCCTCATCGACCCGACTATGGTCGTCGGGCGAGAGTGTGCCCATTCGCCCGGTGTAGGGATGCCTTCCCGCCTCTACGATATCGCGGCAGGTGAGGAGCTCGGTCCGGGGGCGATCTGTCAGCATAACGGCAAGGTTCCTTGCGAACTCCGCCGTCTTCCATCGGGAAATCTCCCGCCCGTCGAGCTCGACCGCGCCGGCAAGCGGTGCCAGATGGCGTGTGATGGTTTTCAAGATGGTCGACTTGCCCGAGCCGTTCGGCCCGATGAGCGCCACGACGTCGCCCGCGCGAACCTCCAGCTCGACGCCTTCGACTATGACCTTCTTGTCGTAGCCCGCCGTCAGGTCGCTTATGCGGAAAAGCGGCGCTCCGTCAGCCTTCGTTGCGACCGGGGTTTCGAGGTTCGACTCCGCTCGGAGGAGGCGATTCGCGCGCAGTTCCGCGCGAGTCGAAAGTGCCTTCTGGCGCTTTCGTGCGAGCTTAGGACTGTTTAAGCATGGAATGTCCCCTCCGAGCGTTTTGGGCCGCGGCACGAATTCCCCCATCTACCTCACCCGCTTCTTCAACATGAGTGCGATAACCACCGGCGCGCCGAAGATGGCGGTGACGGCGCTGATGGAAAGCTCGACGGGGGAAAACAGCGTGCGCGCGATCAAATCGCAGCCAGCGCAGAAGATGGCTCCTCCCAAGAAGCACGCAGGAATCACTCGGATGGGCTTCGACGACTTCAGCGCCGACTTAACGAGATGCGGAACCGCGATGCCTACGAACGACACCGGACCAGCGAACGCGGTCACGCAGGCGGAGAGCATGCTCGCTAGAAGGACGAGCACCACGCGGAAGCGTGCGACGTTCACGCCGACGCTTTTCGCGTAGGCTTCTCCCAGCTGGAAGGCGGAAAGGGGCTTCGATATCGCGAATACGCATGCGCTCACGGTGATCACCACGACCGCGATGACCGCGACGTCGTCCCAGCTCGAACCCGAGAAGCTACCCAAAGACCAGTTGTGCAGGTTCACGATGGACTGGTCGTCGGCGAAGGCGATGAGAAAGTTCGTCGCCGCCGAGCAGATGTATCCCACCATGACGCCCGCCACGATGAGCATGGCCATGGAACTTATGCGCCGTGCGATGAGGAGCACGAAGCCGATGGTGATAAGCGAGCCCAGAAACGCTGCGACCACCATGGCCGGCGAGGACATGGCCTGGTTCGCGCCCAGAAGTACGATCATCGTAAGCGCGACGACGAACTTTGCGCCCGAGGAGACGCCCAAGATGAACGGGTCGGCGATGGGGTTGTTGAAAAACGTCTGCAGCAGGAACCCGGAGAGGGAAAGCGCCCCGCCGAGAAGCACGGCTGAAAGCACACGCGGCAGGCGAATCTCCCAGATGACTTGGCTTTCCATGGAATTGGCCGCGCCGCCCGAAAGGATGCCGGGGATGTGGTCTGCGGGCACGAGCACGCTCCCGATGCACAGGTTGGCCCCGACGAGCACGATGAGGGCAACGGCGAGCAGCGCCGTCACGACGCGACACCGCGCGGCGCGCCCCGATTCGTCGTATGTCATGGAAAGTCGGCTTCTCATGGTGCTAGCCGAGCTTCCTCAGATAATGGAAGTCGCTCGCGTCATCGCCGGTGAACGCCCCGTGCAGCTCGTCGATAATGTCGGCGGTAGAAGTCATCTGCTGGTACATGTCGGCGCTTGTGACCCAGACGTTGCCGTTCTTCACGGCTTTGAACTGCGACAATAGCGCGTTTTTGCCTACGAAGTCGTTCAAGGTGGCAACCGATTCGTCGATGGTGCCGTTGTAGACGATGATGTCGGCATCCTTCGCCGTCGCGTAGAAGCGCTCCATTTCGAGCGTTACTGACGAACCTGACGTCGACGCCGTCTGCGCGTCATCGAGCGCGTAGCTGCCGCCTGCAAGCTCGATCATCTGCGCCACGTAGTCGCCCGCCCGCCGCGTGACGGCGGCCCCGTTCGAGTTAATGTAGAAATACGCCACGGTTTTACCTGACGACGCGAGCCTCGACGTTTGCTCGACGCGGGCCTTCTGCTCGTTGAACAGGTGCGCGGCCTCGTCTTCCTTGTCGAACAGGACGCCGAAAAGCTTAATCCACTCGACGCGCCCGAGTGCTTCGGGCTCGCTCGACGACTGTTCGGTGAGCACGACGAGCCCGAGCTTCTGCAGCTTTTCCTTCACATCGGGCGTGTGGTTGATCATGGTGTTCTCGATGGCGAGCGTGCAGCCCGAGGCCGATATTCGCTCGTAGTCGGGCGCGCTGTACTTGCCGCCGTAGGCGATCGCCCCACTTTCGAGCGCGCTTTTGAAGCCCGCGACCGAGCAATCGTCGGCCTTCGTGCCCGACATGAGGATATTGTCGTTCGCATCGAGCGCGTCGACCAGGCACATCGTCGCCGACGACACGAGGTACACCTTGTCGGCGGGGCGCCTTATGACCGCGATGTCGGAGCTCAACCCATCAGGTACCTTTGCATTTTGCGGCACCACGAGGAAGCGCTCCCCGTTCGAAATGCAGATAAGCCGCAGGCCGCCTTCGTACTCGTCGACAGTGAAGTGCTCGGCGTATTCAAGCTGAAGCGTCCCCGTCGGCTTCCAGCCGCAGCCCAAATCGGCGTTGTGGAAGTCGGCCGCGGCGTTTGAAGCCGTTCCCGCAGGGGAGCCGCCGCTTGCTTCGTCGCCCGATTTCTCCTTCATGGTGGATGAATCGAAGTGGAGCGTGTAGTCGATGGTGTGCGGCGTTGACATGGCGACGGTCTCGGCCGACACGGCGATGTCCTCGTCGAGCGTGACGGGTATCTCGAACGTGGAGTTGCCGCCGTCGTTTACGGGCGCGTAGTCCACGCCGTTGACGGTCATTTTGTCGTAGTTCGAACTCGACCAGGTGATGGTCGCGGTGTAGGTGTCGCCATCCTTCACAATTGTGGTGGGTGAGGTGATGCTTGCGCGCCCTGACCCGCCGGAAAGCGAGACGCTCACAGTGTATTCCTGAGAGCCTGCCGTGCCACCGGTCGCGTTCGGGCTCGCACTGCACCCCGCGAAGGGAAGCGTGAGCAGGGCGACGAGAACGCAGGCGATCGCGCGCGCCGCGATGCTGCGGCGCTTTCTGCTTTCCCCCTTGGGAAGAATCGACCGCATGGCGTTACTTCAGTGCGTCGGCGCGCAGATCGACGCCGGCGGATTCGAATACGAGCGTGCGGTCGTACCACCGCTCCCTTTTAATGCTCCACGCGGCGCAGGCGGTGTCCTCGTCGAGCGCATCAACGGGCACGTCGTAGGTGTACTTGCCTTCCGCGTTTTCCACATAGGGGATGAAGTCGGCCTCGCTTGCGGCGGCAGCCTCGTCGCCCGTGCCCATGAAGAGCTTGCCGTAGCCCGTGCCGGAAAGTGTCATCACGCAGTGCATGGAGCCGTTTTCCACGATGAGCTGGGCGTCCACAATCCTGAACATGTTCGAGCTGGAATCTACGGTGATCGGATAGGTGCCGTCGGCCACCTTATCGGCGGTGATGGGGGCAGCGCTTGCGCCCTCGGGCGCATCGGCCGCCTGTTCGGTCTTTTCCTGGGAATCGGCATCGCTTGCCTTTGCGCTGTCGATTGAATTTC
>DAIMBN010000006.1:27183-55038 GCA_036718335.1 Coriobacteriaceae bacterium | reverse complement strand
AATTTCCGCCGCAGCCGGCGAGCGAGAACGCGAAAAGCGTCGCTGACAGGGCGAAGGCGAGGGTTTTCTTCAACATGGAGGGGGTTCCTTTCAATCGCTTCGACCGCCCGCGCCGTGCGGTGGGCGGGCGGGATGCGAATGCAACGGGCATGCGCCGTCAGTCGGGGAAGGCGCATGCCCGTTGCACGGGGACGCGACCGGCGCCCCCGTGCGCGGCGAGTTTACAGCTTGGCGATGGCGTCGTCCACGTGCGAGACGTAGATTTCGTCGACCGCGACGTTCTGTCCCAGACCCTGGAGCAGGCACGTCACTTCGAAGCCGGCGGCCACGAACTTCGCAGCCCAGCTGTCGGGGTCGGTCTCGTCTGCCATGTCGTTGTTCGCGTGGTCGCCCGCGACCACCATGAACGGCGCGAGCACGGCCTTCTTGTAGCCTGCGGCGCTCGCGGCGGCGATAACATCCTCGCAGGTCGGTTCAGCCTCGACGGTGCCGACAAAGAACTGCGTCAAGCCCTCGTTCTTAAACACTTCCTGCATCTTGGCATAGTCGGCGTTGGAATCGGCTTCGGTGCCGTGACCCATGAGGCACAGCGCCGTCTTGCCGTCGTCGAAGGACGCCATGTTCTCCTTAATGGCTGCGGCCACCTTCTTGTAGTCGTCGTCGGAGGTGAGCAGCGGGTCGCCGAGCGAGATTTTGTCGAACTTGTCGGCGTACTTGTCGAGCTCGTCTTTCACGTCGGTGTATTCCAGGCCACCCATGAGATGCGTCGGCTGCACGACGATTTCCTTCACGCCGTCTTCCACGCAGCGGTCGAGCGCCTCGGTCATGTTGTCGATCGTGATGCCGTCGCGCTTCTTCAGCTTGTCGATGATGATCTGCGCGGTGAAGGCGCGGCGGATGTCGTAGTCCTGCCAGTACTTCTCGCGGATAGCGTCTTCGATGGCGCCGATGGTGATGTGGCGCGAGTCGTTGTAGCTCGTGCCGAAGCTCGTGACGAGGATGACCGGCTTCACGGCCTTCTCCTTTTCACTCGATTTCTCGGAACTCGCGGAGGTGTTGGAGCAGCCCGCGAGCGCGACTCCGGCGAGCGCGACGGCTCCGGTTGCTGCGGCGCCCATGAAGCCGCGGCGTGACATCTGGTCGGACATGGTTTTTCCTTTCCTCGGTTTGCCGGTCCCCCGGCGACAGTTGCTTGTCGGCACAAGCGAAAGAAAAGCGCACCCCTCGGGGTTCACAAGGAGCTAACGCCACGGCGATGCCGTGAGGAAAAGGCGAAGCAGTCTGGCTTGGGGCGCGAGGCGGTTTGCCCGCGCGTCCTATACAGTAATGTCCCTTGCCCAGGATTCCCACCTGGTTCCCTCCGCAAGCCAGCGCGGGCTGTGCGGGCGCCGCGCCGGTCATTTCCTTTTATCCGATTGTCATATGCTCGTTGCCGAATCTTTTACTATGATAGTGGGCACTTGTGAACGTGTCAAAGCCAGGGCGGGCGGCATTGCGCCTCCTGCCTGCGTATTTGCGCCGATTGCCGCCGCAGGCGCCGTGTTTTGCCCGCTGCGCGAATGGCGGCGTAAACGGTTGCGATGAGAAACGGGAAGGGAAGGCTCGGATGATTCATATCGTTGGCGCAGGCTCGGGCGCCGCCGACCTTATCACGCTGCGCGGGGCGCGCCTTCTGCGCGCAGCCGACGTGGTCGTTTGGGCGGGAAGCCTTGTGAACCCCGAGCTGCTCGCTGAGTGCAAGGAATCCTGCATCGTCTACGACAGCGCGCACATGACCTTGGAGGAAGTGCTCGACGTGATGTGCGCGGCAGATGCGCGGGGCGAGGAAGTGGTGCGCCTGCACACGGGCGACCCGTGCCTGTACGGCGCCATCCAGGAGCAGATGGACGCGCTCGACGCGCGCGGCGTGGACTACGAGGTGGTGCCCGGCGTGTCGAGCTTTTGCGGTGCCGCGGCGGCGCTTCGCCAGGAATACACGCTGCCGGGAATCAGCCAGTCGGTCGTGATCACGCGGCTTTCCGGACGTACCCCCATGCCCGCGGGCGAGGGCATGCGCACCATGGCGGAAAGTGGCTCGACTATGGTCATCTTCCTGAGCTCGGGTATGCTCGCCGAGCTTTCCGCCGAGCTTTTGGCCGCGGGCCGCAGCTCCGACGAGCCGGCCGCGCTCGTGTACAAGGCGACCTGGCCTGAGGAGCGCGTGGTGCGATGCACAGTGGGCACGCTCGCCGATGCGGGCGCGCGAGAGGGCATCGACCGCACGGCGCTCGTGGTGGTGGGCCGCGTGCTCGGAGCTCGCGGCGGGCTTGCGCACAACGGCGCGCAAACGGAGTCGTACGAGCGCAGCAAGCTTTACGACCCTTCGTTTGCCACGGGGTATCGGAAGGCGAGCAGCTAGCGTGGCCTTCGAGCATTACATATATACCGGGACGACCCGCCTGCGCTGCGGCTACACCACGGGGAGCTGCGCCGCGCTCGCGGCGAAGGCAGCCTGCGAGATGCTCTTGTCACGAAAGCCCGTCGGCCTCGTGTCGATCATCACCCCCGGCGGGCTGCCCGTCGAGGCGAACGTGATCGACGCATGCATCGGCGAGGGGTGCGCCCAGTGCGCCGTGCGAAAGGACGCAGGCGACGATGCCGATGTGACCGACGGCGTACTCGTGTACGCGCACGTGGAACATGCGGGGTCGGGCACGGGTGCTGCGGGCAGCAAGGACGTGCCCGCGCGCGAATCGGAAGTTTCCGTCGATGGCGGCGTGGGCGTGGGGCGCGTGACGTTGCCCGGGCTCGAGCAGCCGGTGGGGGCGGCCGCCATCAACGCGACGCCGCGCGCGATGATCACTTCGGCGGTGCGCGAGGTGTGCGCCGCGCACGGCTTTTCTGGAAATATTGCTGTGACGATTTCGGTACCCGAGGGTGTTGCCCTTGCCGAAAAGACCTTCAACCCGCACCTGGGGATTAAGGACGGCATCTCCATCCTGGGCACGACGGGCATCGTCGAGCCGCGCAGCCTCGCTGCCTTGCGCGACAGCATCGAGCTCGAGATCCGGCAGCATGCGGCTATGGGGCGGCGCGGAGTCGTGCTCACGCCCGGCAACTACGGCGCGCAGTTCATCTCGGGGCATTTTCATCTAAACGGTGCGCCGGTGGTCTTCATCTCCAACTTTGTGGGCGATGCGATTGATTGCTGCGTTCGCGAGGGATTTACCAATGTCCTTCTTGTGGGACACATCGGCAAGTTGGTGAAGGTCGCGGGCGGCATCATGGACACCCATTCGCGTACCGCCGACTGCCGCGCGGAGATTCTGGCCGCCCACGCGGCCATGGCCGGCGCGGGCGCGAAGACCGTGCGCGAGATCATGTCGTCCGTCACGACCACGGCGGCGCTCGAGGCAATCGAGGCCGCCGGCGCGGGGGACGCTGCGCGCGCCTCGCTCGCTGCGGCAATCGAGGACAGGTTGCGCCGCCGCGCGGCGGGCGCATGCGACATCGCCGCGGTCGTGTTCGACGCCGAGCGCCGCGAGCTTTTCCGCACGTCGGGCGCCGATGCGGTTATCGGGGAATTGGGGGCGACGTATGAGTAAAGGCGTTCTTTACGGGGTGGGCCGCGCAATCGGCTGGTCGGGGACGAAGGTGGTCATGAAGGCGCGCCGCTCGCTTGCGGACACGAAGCGCATCCTTCACGAGGAGGGCGCCTTCGACGGTGCAGAGCTCGTTGAGGACTGTGGGCTTCCGGGCGAGCGCGTGTGCCGCTCGCTCGTCGATGTGCCCGATCGGGGCAGCTACTTCTCGACGATGGTGGTGCGCTAGATGAGGATTTCCTGCATAGCGTTCACTGAGAGGGGTTATGCGTTGGCGGAGCGCACCGCACGCGCGCTTTCCGACTGCGCGCAGACAGGTGAAGATGACCCTGGCTGGGACGTTTCCGTTTCGCGCGGGTTCGGCGAGGGGAAGGCCGACCTGCGCGCATGGACGGCGCTCGCGTGGGAAGCGTCGGACGCGCTTCTGTTCGTGGGCGCGGCGGGCATCGCCGTGCGGGCGATTGCGCCGCATGTCGCCTCTAAGGCAACCGATTCCGCGGTTGTGGTGATCGACGAGGCGGGGCGCTTTGCCGTCCCGCTTTTGTCGGGGCATTTGGGCGGTGCGAACGAGCTTGCGAAAACTGTGGCACGCGCGGCAGGGGCCATCCCCGTCATCACCACGGCGACCGACGTCCGCGGCGTGTGGGCGGTGGATACGTGGGCGCGCTGTGCGGGGCTCCCCGTTTCGAATCCCGAGGCCATCAAGCGAGTGTCGGCGCGGCTGCTTTCTGGCGGGCGCGTGGCGCTCTATTCCGACATGCCGATTTCGGGACAGCCGCCTGAGGGGGTTGACATTGCGTCCGACCGCGCTCGGGCCGATATCGTCGTGTCGCCGTTCGCTGGCGCGAATGCAGGTGCGTCCGATCGCGCGGCGGAGACAACGGGCAAGGTCGTGCCCGCCGGTGAGACGGGGAAGCCGGCGGGCGTGCGGGCGCAGGCGCCTGCGCCCGAGCCGCTTCGCCTTGTCGTGCCCTGCATCGTTGCGGGCATAGGGTGCCGTCGCGGTGCGTGCGCCGAAGCGATTGGGGAGGCGTTTCTTCTCGCGTGCGGGCAGGCGGGTATCTCGCCTTCGGCCGTGCGCGAGGCGGCGACGATAGACGTGAAGGCGCACGAGGAGGGTCTGCTCGCCTTCTGCCGCGCGCGCAATATCCCGCTTGCGACGTATTCCGCAGAGGAGTTGTCGCAGGTCGAAGGCAGCGTTTCGCCATCTGATTTCGTGCGCGCGACGGTGGGGGTCGACAACGTGTGCGAGCGCGCGGCGCTCGCGGAGGGGGGCAAACTTATCTTCCCGAAGCTCGCTCACGGCGGCGTGACCGTCGCGTTTTCCAAGGTAACTATCAAACTTTCGTTTAAGGAGCGGTGATGGGAAAGCTCTTCGTGGTGGGGATCGGCCCGGGCGGCCCCGACGGCATGACAATTGCGGCCCGGCGCGCGCTCGAGGCGGCCGACATCGTTGTGGGGTACACGAAATACGTGGAGCTCGCGCTCGCCGCCGTGCCCGATGCGGCGCATCTCGCGACGCCGATGATGCACGAGGTCGAACGGTGCCGCCTGGCGCTTTCTCGCGCGCAGAGCGGAGAAGCCGTGGCGCTCGTGTGCAGCGGTGACGCGGGCGTGTACGGCATGGCGAGCCCCGTGCTGGAGCTTGCGGAGGACTACCCCGATGTAGACGTGGAAGTTATCGCCGGGGCCACCGCGGCTCAGAGCGGGTCGGCGGTGCTCGGCGCCCCGCTTGCCCACGACTTCGCGGTCGTGTCGCTCTCCGACCTGCTCACGCCATGGGAGGTCATCGACCGCAGGCTCGCCGCCGTGGCGAGCGCCGACTTCTGCATCTGTTTGTACAACCCGCGCAGCAGAAAGCGCGCCGACAGGCTCTCACGCGCGGCGAAGATTATGCTCGAATGGAAGGCCCCCGACACGCTCTGCGGCTGGGTACGCAACATCGGGCGCGAGGGGCAGCAGTCGGGCATGTGCAGGCTCTCTGAGCTGGGGGAGATCGACGCCGACATGTTCACCACCGTGTTCGTCGGCAACGCGGACACGAAGCTCGTAGGTGGCCGTATGGTCACGCCGCGCGGGTATCGGGAGATTCCATGCGAAAGGTAACGATCATCGGGGCGGGGCCCGGAAACCCCGACTTGCTCTCGCTCGCGGCGCTCGACGCGATCGACATCGCCGACGTGGTCATCGGCGCTCATCGCGCGCTTGTCGGCATCGACGTGCCGCCCGACGTGGTGAGATGCGAGCTCGTGAAGACGGCGGACATCGTCGCCGCGCTCACCGATGCAGCGTCGTGGCAGCGCGCCGTGGTCGTGATGACGGGCGATGTGGGGCTGTTCAGCGGCGCGCGCCGCCTGGTGGAGGCGCTCTCCGGCGACGCGCAGGTGGACGTGTGCGTCATTCCCGGCATAAGCTCAGCGTCGTATCTCGCCTCGCGCCTCGCGCGTCCATGGCAGGATTGGCGCTTCGCGAGCGCTCACGGCGTGGCGTGCGACATCGTGGCCGAGGCCGAGCGCGCAGGTGAGCTCTTCCTCGCCACGTCGGGCGGGGAAGACCCCTCGCGGCTTTCGGACGAGCTTGTGCAGGCGGGCTTCGGGGACGCGCGCGTGACCGTGGCCGAGCGCCTGTCGTACCCCGACGAGCGCATCACCTGCGCGCCCGCAAGTGAAATCGCAGGTCAGACGTTTGACGACTTGAACGTGATGCTTATCGAGTTCGCAGGCGGCGCCGGGTCGCCTGTGGGCTCTAGCGCATCTCGCGCCGCGAGCTCCCGCTGGCCGTACGCTTCCTCGGGCATTCCCGACGAGCTCTTCATCCGCGGCGACGTTCCCATGACCAAGCAGGAGGTACGCGCCGTCGCGCTCGCGAAGCTGCGCCTTGCCGCGACCGACACCGTGTGGGACGTCGGCGCCGGCACGGGGAGCGTGTCGATCGAGGCGGCGCTCGTCGCGCGAGCGGGGTCGGTATGGGCGGTCGAGCGCAACGCGACCGGCGTTCGGCTCATCCGAGAGAACGCGGATGCATTCGGGTGCGGCAACGTGAATGTGGTCCCCGGTGTCGCCCCCGAAGCACTCGCGAAACTGCCCGTCCCCGACGCCGTGTTCGTCGGCGGGAGCGCGGGTAAGCTTCCCTCCATCGTGGAGGCGGCGCTCGAGAAGAACTCGCAGGTTCGCCTGTGCGTGCCATGCGCCACCGTTGAGACGCTCACCGAGGCGTGCGCGCTCCTTTCTGGTTCGCGCTTTAAGGGGTTCGAGGCGTGCCAGGTGTCGGCCGCCCGCGCCGAGGCTGTAGGCTCGCACCATCTTATGAAGGCGCAAAACCCCGTGTTCCTCGTCAGCGCGCGTGGTGCAGGTGGGGAAGGCGGCGCCCGGTGAGCACGTCCATCCCGCGCTTCATGGTCGCTGCGCCCTCGAGCGGGAGCGGCAAGACGGTCGTAACGTGCGCGCTCCTGCGCGCGCTCGCGCGCCGTGGCCTTACATGCGCTGCCTTCAAATGCGGTCCCGACTACATTGACCCGCTCTTTCATCGCCGCGTCGTGGGTGCGCGCTCGGGCAACTTAGACGGCTTCTTCACCGACGCCCCGACGCTGTGCGCCCTGCTCGCACGCGGCGCTGCGGGCGCGGATATCTCGGTGCTCGAGGGGGTCATGGGCTTCTACGACGGCATGGCGCCCGGCGTGGCCGATGCGAGCAGCTACCAGGTTGCGCGAGACACGGAAACGCCGGTCGTTTTAGTGGTAAACGGGCGCGGGGCGTCTTTATCGCTCGCCGCCGTAATCCGCGGCATCGCCGAGTTCCTGCCTTGTGCGAACGTGCGCGGCGTCGTGCTGAACAAGACGAGCGCCGCTGCCTGCGCCTACGCGGCGCCTGCGATCGAGAAGCACACGGGCGTCGTGGTTTTGGGGAATATCCCCGCCGACGAGGCGTTCTCGCTCGAAAGCCGGCATCTGGGGCTTGTGACCGCCGACGAGGTCGAGCAGCTTTCCGCGCGCATCGACAAGATGGCCGAGCTGGTGGAAAAGAGCGTCGACGTCGACCGCTTGCTCGAAATAGCGGCGACGGCACCCGATATCCGCGAGGAACCTTACCGCTTGGAGCCGATCGCGGGAGCGCGGCCCATCGTCGCCGTCGCACGTGACGAGGCATTCTCGTTCTACTACGAGGAGAACCTGCGCGCGCTCGAGGACCTGGGTTGCGAGCTGGCCTTTTTCAGGCCCCTGTGTGATAGCAAGTTGCCCCTGGGGACAAGTGCCCTCTATCTGGGGGGCGGCTACCCGGAGCTCCATGCGCGGCAGCTCTCCGAGAACGCGCCGATGCGCGAGGCGGTGCGGTGCGCGGTGGAATCCGGCATGCCGACGGTCGCCGAATGCGGTGGGTTTCTGTACCTGCAGCGCGAAATCGCCGATAGCGAGGGGCGGCGCTGGCCTGTTGCGGGCGCCCTTGAGGGCGCAAGCGAGAACGGGGGAAGGCTGTCCCATTTCGGGTACGTGGAGCTCACTTCCCAACGCGACGGGCTCTACGGGCCGCGCGGCACACGCATCCGCGCGCACGAGTTCCACTACTGGCAGTCCACCTGCCCGGGCGGCGACTTCTGGGCGCAGAAGCTCCGGCGCGACAAGGGCTGGCCGTGCATGACGACCACCCCGTCCCTGGTTGCGGGCTTCCCGCATGTGTACTATCCTGCGAACCCCGACGTTGCGCGCGCGTTCGCGTCTGCCGCAGCGTCGTTCGCAGAGAGGAGACGGCATGGCTGAAGCAACCGAATCCGCGCTTGCCTGCATCCGCGAGGAAGTCGAGCGCGCGTTCTCGTCGGCGCCGGGCGCCACGCTCGAAGCCGCGCTCTCCCGGATCGCGCCCGCAGACGAGTGCGCCCGCACCGCCGCGTACGCCGCGTGGGACTCCATCGCGCACCCCTTGGGGGGATTGGGCGACTTTGAAGACGCCGTCGCGCGTATCGCCGCAGCTCAAGGGAGCGCCGAGGTGGCCGAGTTTCCCCGTGCGCTCGCAGTATTCTTCTCCGACAACGGGGTCGTTGCCGAAGGCGTGTCGCAAAGCGGGCAAGACGTGACGCGAGCCGTCGCGCGCAACATGTGCGAGGGGGGCTCGAGCGCCTGCCGCATGGCGGCGTTCGCGGGTGCCGAGGTCGTGCCCGTCGACGTGGGTATGGCCCGGGGCATAGAAGACGCGCGCATGGTGCGCGCGAACGTGCAGCGGGGGAGCGGCAACATCGCGCACGGCTCCGCTATGTCTCGCGATGGGGCCGTGCGCGCGATCGAGGTCGGAATCGCCGTCGCGTGCGGGCTTGCCCGCGCCGGCGTGCGCCTTCTCGCCGCGGGCGAGATGGGCATCGGCAACACGACCACCTCGGCGGCGGTGGCCGCAGTGCTCATCCGGGCGGACGCGCGGAGCCTCGTCGGGCGCGGCGCGGGGCTCTCGGACGCCTCGCTCGCGCGCAAGCGCGACGTGGTTGAGCGCGCTATCGACGCGAACTCGCCCGATCCCGCCGACCCGATTGACGTGCTCTCGAAGGTGGGCGGCTTCGACATTGCAGCGATGTGCGGCTTCTACCTGGGGGCCGCGGCCTCGAAGGCGCCGGCGCTCCTCGACGGGGTCATATCCTGCACGGCGGCCCTGTGCGCGGCGCGCCTGTGCCCCAACGCCTTGGGCTACCTCGTGGGCACCCACGCATCAAGCGAGCCCGCAAGCCAGGAGCTCCTTCGCGAGCTTGGCATAAAGGCACCCCTCGACGCAGGCATGCACTTGGGCGAGGGCGCGGGCGCTATGGCGTATCTGCCCCTTCTGGATTCGGCGTTGCGCGTGTACCGGGATGGGAAGACGTTCACGGCGACTGGCATGGCTGCTTACGAGCATTTCGAGGCCGGGAAATGACGGTGACGCTCGTCATCGGCGCCGCCGCGAGCGGCAAGAGCGCCTACGCCGAGTCCCTGTGCCTCGGGCACGACGGCCCTCGCGTGTACCTGGCAACGATGGAGCCCTTCGGGGAAGAGGGCGCCCGCCGCATCGCGCGCCATCGGGCGCTGCGCGAGGGCAAGGGGTTTTCCACCCTCGAGCGCACGCGTGACGTGGGCGCCGCAGTGTCCGGGCTTCCGCGCGGCTGCACGCTTCTTTTGGAGGACGTGGGCAACCTGGTTGCAAACGAGCTTTTCGCGGAAGGCGGCTTGTCCCCACGTGACCCCGACGCTGCGGCGCGCGAGGTGCTCGGAGGCATCGAACGGCTCGCTCAGGCCGCTGCGTATACGGTGGTGGTCACCGTCGACGTGTTCGCCGATGGGATGCGCTACGATGAGGGGACCGAGGCATGGAGGCGCGCGCTCGCGCGCGTGAACGCGGGCGTGGCGGCGCTGGCCGACCGCGCAGTCGAAGTGGTATGCGGGATTCCCGTGTGGATGAAAGGCGAAGGACCTACAAGGTGAAGATAACAGAGGCAATCGGCGCGGCGTTCGGAACGTTCTCGCGCATCCCCGTCCCGAAATCGGCCTGGACCGATTTCGGATCAACCCATGCGCTTGCCGCGTTTCCTCTGGTGGGCCTTGCGGAAGGCTTCCTCATGACGGCGTGGGGGTACGTGGCGAACCTGCTCGGCGTGCCCGCGACCATCGTCGCGGCCGTGCTCGCGGCGCTGCCTGTGGCGGTGACGGGAGGCATCCACCTAGACGGGCTCTGCGACACCTCCGATGCGCTTGCAAGTTGGGCCCCGCGCGAGCGAAAGCTCGAGATCATGCACGACCCGCGGGCGGGCGCCTTCGGGGTCATCGGTGTTGTCGTGTACCTTATTCTGCAGTTTTCCCTGTTCACCGCGCTGCCGCTTACGGCGGGGGCGTTCCTCGCGCTTCTGTGCTCGCTCGTGTTCTCCCGCGCGCTTTCGGGGCTCGCCGTTGAATGCTGGCCTGCCGCGCGGGCGGACGGCATGGCCGCGGGGCTCTCGCCTTCGAAGAAGCGCGCGGCGATCGTCGTGCCGCTTTGCGCTTTCGCTGCGGCTTCGGCTGCAGGGATGGTCGCGTGCGCTCAGGCCGTCGGCGCCCTTATGGCGGTGGCGGGGCTTTTGGCGCTCGCGTGGTATCGCCATGTTGCCCTGTCCCGCTTCGGCGGGGTGACGGGGGATTTGGCCGGATGGTTTCTGCAATGGGCCGAGCTCGCGATGCTTGCCATGCTGGTGGCGGGAGGCATGCTCCTATGATGCTCGTGGTAGGTGGCGCGCATTCGGGGAAGAGGACCTTCGTGCGCGAAAAGCTCGGGTTCGCGGCGGACGATTTCGTCGACGCGGCGCAGCTTGCGGAGGGCGGCGTGCCCGCGGCTTTTGCCGGCCGCGTCGCGTACCGTGTTGAGGAACTCGTACGCGCGCTCGACGCTGACCGGGCGCTCGAGCGGCTGATCGGCTTCGACGCAGTGATTCTGTCCTTGGTCGGCTCGGGGGTCGTCCCCATGCGTGCGGAAGACGCCCAATGGCGCGAGCGCGCGGGGCGCCTGGGATGCGCGCTCGCTGCGCGCGCCGACGTCGTCGTGCGCATGACGTGCGGGATTCCCCAGGTCATCAAAGGAAACCTTGCCGATGCGCCTCGGGGGACGCAGGGCGCGGGCGCGCCTTTGGAAGTCGTCTTCGTGCGCCATGGTGCCACGGCGGGCACGGAAGACCATCGCTACGGCGGGGCGGGCACCGACGAGCCCCTGTCGAGCGCGGGCGAGCGCGCTTTGCGCGATCTCGCGTGCGATCGTGACGTGTTCCGTGTTATCACGAGCGGCATGGCCCGCACCGATCAGACGGCGCGCATCCTCTTCCCGAACGCGGAGCTTGTGGCGTGCCCCGGTCTGCGCGAGATGGATTTCGGCGACTTCGAGGGGCGAAGCGCCGCCGAGCTTAAAGAGGATGCGCGCTACCGCGCCTGGGTAGACTCCTGGTGCGAGACGCGCTGCCCGCATGGCGAGGGCAAGAGCGATTTCACCCGCCGCGTCGTCGCGGCGTTTCGGGAGGCGTGCGAGTCGGAGCGCGCCCAGAGGAGCGGGCGCGCCGTCTTCGTCGTTCACGCGGGTACCGTGAAAGCGCTGCTTTCCGAGCTATCTGTCCCGAAAATGGGATACTTCGACGTGCATACCGAGCCGGGCGGCGCATGGGCTGCCACCTGGGATGGGCGCTGCCTTCGCGACGTTCGCCCCGCTTCGGGGGGCGATGCCCGGTGATGACGATTCTTGCCGTCGCCGCCGGGTTCGCGGCCGACCTTGCCTTCGGCGACCCGCGCTGGCTTCCCCATCCCGTCGTCGCCATGGGGCGCGCGATCACGTGGGCCGAATGCCGCCTGCGGCGCGCATTCCCGCAAACGTCCGCGGGCACGCGCGCCGCAGGGCTTGTGCTCGCCGTGGCGCTTCCGCTTGCGTGTGGGCTTTTGACCTGGGGAATCCTGCATCTTTGCGGCATGGTTCACCCCGGCTTGCACTTCGTGGTCGAGGCATGGGCGAGCTATCAGATTCTCGCGGCATGCGAGCTGCGCCGCCAGAGCCTGGCCGTGGCCAGCGCGTTCTCGAAGGGCGGCCTTGTCGCGGCGCGCGAAGCCGTCGGGCTCATCGTGGGACGCGACACGTCTGTTCTCGACGAGCAGGGCGTCGCGCGCGCCGCCGTGGAAACGGTGGCGGAGAACGCGAGCGACGGCGTCATCGCGCCGCTTTTCTACCTTATGATCGGGGGCGCGCCCTTGGGCATGGCGTACAAGGCGGTGAACACGCTCGACAGCATGGTGGGCTACAAAAACGAGCGCTACATCGACTTCGGCTGCGCCTCGGCGCGCCTCGACGATGCGGTGAACTGGATTCCCTCGCGCTTATCGGCCCTGCTCATGATCGCCGTGTGCCCGATCGTCGGGCTCGACGCGCGCGGAGCGGCGCGCATCTGGCGCCGCGACAGGCGTCGCCACGCGAGCCCGAACGCGGCGCAGACCGAGTCGGCGTGCGCGGGCGCGCTCGGGCTGCGCCTGGCAGGACCCGCGGTGTATTTCGGCAAGCTCGTTGAGAAACCGACGATAGGCGACGCGTCCCGCGAAATCGAGTGGGGTGACATCGCCCGGGCGACAAGGCTCATGCTCGCCGCGTCCGTATGCGCGCTCGTCGTCTTCGGCGCCGCGCGCGCGGCGGTCGTGCTCGCCGTGGGGGCGATGGAATGAGGGAAGACCGCGCCGCGCCCCGGGCTGCCGGGGGAATCCTGCGCGCCCGTACGCATGGGGGCAGCTCGCAATCGCTCGGCATCGCTTGCGAAGGGGGCGCATCCGACCTCATTGACTTCTCGGTGAACGTGAATCCGGCAGGCCCATCGCCGCGCGCCGTCGCCGCAGCTTGCAAGGCGCTTTCTCGAATCGACGCCTACCCCGATAGGGAAAGCCTCGCCCTCGTTCGTGCCCTAGCGCGCACCCAGGGCATTCCCGAAGATACTATCGTTTGCGGCGCGGGCGCGTCCGACATCATCTGGCGGCTCGCCGCGGCGGTGCACCCGAAACGCATCGTCGTGTGCGCGCCGACGTTCTCTGAATATGCGGAGGCGGCATCGTACTACGGCGCATGCGTGCAGGAGTTCCCGCTCTCCGAAGCGGATGACTTCGACGTGCCCGCCTCCTTCGCCCGCGCGATCGAGGGGCCGGGAGACGTGGCGTACCTCTGCAATCCGAACAACCCGACGGGGCGCCTCGTCGACCCCCGCGTGATCGATGCCGCGGCTTGCCGCTGCGAGCAGGTGGGCGCGCTGCTCGTCGTGGACGAGTGCTTCCTCGGATTTGCGCCCGACGCCCGCGAAAGGAGCGTGGCCGCACGCGCCGCGTGTTCGCACCATGTGGCCGTGCTCTCCGCGTTCACCAAGCTCTACGGAATGGCAGGGTTGCGGTTGGGGTATCTGATCAGCGGAAACGCCCAACTCATCGAGGGGATTCGTCGGGCGGGGCAGGCGTGGCCCGTCTCCTCGGTCGCCGAGGCCGCGGGCATCGCCGCCCTGGAAGACGTCGAATACGTCTCGCGCACGCGCGATGTATTGGCGGGCGAGCGAGCGTGGCTTTCCCACGAGCTCTCCTCGCTCGGGCTTTCCGTCGTGCCGTCGGATGCGAACTTCCTTTTAGTCCGCACGCCGGCGAAAGACATCCCCGAGCGCCTGTATAAACAGGGGGTTTTGGTCCGCACGTGCGACTCGTTTTCGATACTGTCCCGTTTCTGGTGCCGCGTCGCCGTGCGCACGCACAAGGAGAATGCCCGGCTTGCGATGGCGTTCAGCCGCGCGCTTCGGGCGGAAGGCGCTTCGGGCGAAGGCGAACCCGACGAACGGGGCGGCGCTTCTTGCAGCGGCGCTATGGCGGGCGCGGATGGCCGAGGCTCGGCGAAGGAGGTCGATACCCGTGGGTAGGGCGAAGCCCATCATGATCCAGGGTACCATGTCGAACGCGGGGAAGAGCCTGCTTGCGGCGGGGCTGTGCCGTGTGCTTTCGCAGGACGGCCTGCGCGTGGCTCCCTTCAAGAGCCAGAACATGGCGCTCAACAGCGGTGTTACGGCCGACGGGCTCGAGATGGGGCGCGCTCAGATCATGCAGGCCGAGGCGTGCGGCATCGCGCCCGACGTGCGCATGAACCCCATCCTGCTCAAGCCCGAAAGCGATCACCGAAGCCAGCTCATCGTGGCCGGCAAGGCGCAGGGAGCCTTCGCCGCGAGGGACTACTTCGCGCGAAAGAAGGCGCTCATGCCGCAGATTTTGGAGGCGTTCGATTCGCTCGCGGAGGAAAACGACGTCATCGTCATCGAGGGCGCCGGCAGCCCCGTCGAAATCAACCTTGCCGAAAACGACATCGTCAACATGGGGCTCGCGCGCGCCGTGTCCTCCCCCGTGCTGCTCGCGGGCGACATCGACCCAGGCGGGGTGTTTGCCCAGCTCTACGGCACGGTCGCGCTCCTTGCGCCCGAGGATCGCGCGCTTTTGCGGGGGCTTGTGGTGAACAAGTTCCGCGGCGATGTGGAAATCCTGCGCCCGGGTTTGGCCCCGCTCGAGAAGATGTGCGGGGTCCCCGTCGTGGGGATCGTGCCGTATCTTACGCTCGACCTGGACGATGAGGACTCGCTCGCGCCGCGCCTATCTGCCCGCGAGGCGCGCGGCGTCATCGACGTCGTCGTCGTGCGCCTTCCGCATCTGTCGAACTTCACCGACTTCGACCCGCTTTCGCGCGTGCCCGGCGTGGGCGTGCGCTACGTTTCCTCGACGACTGATCTGGGCCGACCCGACCTGGTGGTGCTCCCCGGCTCGAAGACCACGCTCGACGACGCGCGCTGGCTTGCGGCTAGCGGCATCGGAGCCTGTGTACGCGCGCTTTCGGGCGCGGGCACGCCGGTGCTCGGCATATGCGGAGGCTACCAGCTTTTGGGAGACGAGCTTTCCGACCCGCACGGCAGGGAAGGCGCTGGCACCGCGCGCGGGCTTGGGCTCATTCCTGCAAGTACGGTGTTCAAGGAGGAAAAGCGCCTCGCCCAGTCGGAACTGCGCATCACGGGCGCCCAAGGCGCGTTCTCGGTGTGGAACGGCATGACGGCTCGCGGGTACGAGATTCACGACGGCGAAACGACCGTCTCCTGCGCCCATGCGGGCACGATTGGCGGCAAACCAGAAGGCGCGGCCTGCGGAAACGTGTTCGGAACCTATCTCCACGGCCTGTTCGACGAACCGGGGGTGGCGCTCGCCCTCGCGCGCTCGCTCGCGCGCATGCGCGGCCTGCCCGAGAGCGTCGTGGGTGCCGCGGGCGCGGCGTCCGCGGCCGATCACCGTGTGCGCGAGTTCGACCGCCTGGCCGACGTCGTGCGCGGGGCGCTCGACATGGAGTATATCTACCGCATTATCGAGGAGGGCGTATGATCCACGTGTATCATGGCGACGGCAAAGGCAAGACCACGGCGGCGATGGGCCTCGCCCTTCGCATGCTCGCCGCAGGCCGCCGCGTCGTCGTCGTGCAGTTCCTGAAAGACGGCGAAAGCGGGGAGGCGCGACTGCTCGCCGAGCATTTCGGCGTGCCCGTGTTCGCGGGGAAGGTGTCGGATAAGTTTACCTGGTCCATGACGTCGGAAGAACTTGCCGCGACGCGCGAGCTGCACGATGGGAACCTCGCTTCCGCGCTCGCCGAGCTCGAGGGCGCGCAGGAGGGGCTGCTCGTGCTCGACGAGGCGCTCAACGCGCTTTCGAAGGGGCTTGTCGACGAGGCGCTCGTGGACCGCGCGCTCGATATGTCCGCGCGCGGCGTCGAAGTAGCGCTCACCGGGCGCGCGCCTTCCCGCAAGATCGTGGAGAAGGCCGACTACATAACCGAGATGCGGTGCGAGAAACATCCCTACGAGCAAGGGATATGTGCAAGGGAAGGGGTGGAGTACTAGATGGATTCCAAGGAGATGGCACCCGGGGACATCGAGCGGCGCAGCTTCGAGATCATCACCGAAGAGCTCGGCGGCCGCACGTTCCCGCCGCTCGAAGAGCCCGTCGTGAAGCGCGTCATCCACACCACTGCCGACTTCTCGTACGCCGATTCCCTCGTGTTCACCCATGATGCCGCGCACTGTGCGCTCGACGCACTGCGTGCAGGGGCCACGGTGCTCACCGACACGAACATGGCGCTCGCAGGCATAAGCAAGCCCGCGCTCGCGAAGATCGGCTGCAAGGCCGTGTGCTACATGGCCGACCCTGATGTCGCCGCGGCTGCGCGCGCCGCGGGCACGACTCGCGCCGTTGCGAGCATGGACAAAGCTTGCGGCATCGAGGGTCCGCTCATCGTGGCCGTCGGCAACGCTCCCACAGCACTTCTGCGCCTCGCCGAGCTCATGGACGCGGGGAAGATCGCGCCCGCGCTCGTCGTTGGGGTGCCGGTCGGGTTTGTGAACGTGGTCGAGGCGAAAGAGGAGCTACTCACGCGACGCGTGCCGGCCATCGTCGCGAGGGGACGCAAGGGCGGTTCGACCGTGGCGGCCGCCATTATGAATGCGCTGCTATACCAGATCACGCGCCCAGGCGGCCCGAAGTGACGGCGCCCGCATCCGCGCCGGCGCTGCGCATCTTCGCCGGCACCACCGAGGGCCGTCTTCTGTGCGAATGGGCGAGCGGGTCGGGCATCCCCGCTCGTGCCTACGCGGCAACCGAGTACGGAGGCGAGCTTTTGGGCGAGCTTCCGGGCATCGAGGTGCATGCGGGCAGGCTCGACGAGGCCGACATGGAGCGCGAGCTTTCCGGCGCGCGCATCGTCGTCGACGCCACGCATCCCTTCGCTACGCTCGCAAGCGGCAACATCCGGGCCGCTTCGCTCACCGTGGGTGCACGATGCCTGCGCCTTGCGCGCCCGGTCGAGGCGCTGCCCAAAGGCGTCGTCTCGGTCGCGTCGATCGCCTGCGCGGCGCGCTTTCTCTCCGAGAACCCGGGTCGCGCGCTTCTCACGACGGGGAGCAAGGAGCTTGCTCCCTACACGCGCGTCGCCGATTTCGCGGAGCGCTTCTTCGTGCGTGTGCTCCCGCTGCCCGGTGCTATAACGAAGTGCATCGACGCGGGGTTTTCGCCGTCGCACGTCATCGGCATGCAGGGGCCCTTCACCCGCGAGCTCAACGAGGCGATGCTTCGGCAGGTGGGCGCCCAGTGGCTTGTGACCAAGGACTCGGGAACCGTAGGCGGCACGGCCGAGAAGATCGCCTCCGCGCACGACGTGGGAGCGCGCTGTATCGTGGTCGCCCGTCCTGTCGAGGGAGGCGGGGCCCTTTCGCTTCGGGAAGTGGAAGACGCGCTCTTACGGGAGTTCGCGCGCTAGGCGCTCGCCGCGCCTGTGCGCCCTCCCGCCCTCGAAGAGGAGCGCCCCGAGCAAGCTCGACCCGTACAAGACCGTCATCCGCCAATCCCTCGAGGACGACGCACGGAACTGGCGCAAGCAGCCCTTCAATAAGTTGCGGTGAAATAGCGTCTGTTTTTGCTGCTAAATAGCATATTCAGTCCCTAATTCACCGCAACTTGTTGGTGGTGGCTTACTGGTAGCGTAGGCACTCCACCGGGTCGAGCTTTGCCGCGCGGCGAGCGGGGTAGTAGCCAAAGATTACGCCGATGCCGACGGAGACGGCGAAGGCCAGCAATACCGTGGCGATTGAAAAGCTCGGTGTGATTTGATCGCTGGCACCGAGCTCGCCAAGAATCCCGGATCCGGAGGCAAACATCGCGAGGCCCCATGCCAGCAGATAGCCAATCAGGACACCCAACAGTCCGCCGGTGACGCACAGCGCCGAGGATTCGGCCAAAAACTGCGCGGTGATATCGCGACGACTTGCGCCCAGAGCGCGGCGGATGCCGATCTCGCGGATGCGCTCCGTTACGTTGGTAAGCATCATATTCATAATGCCGATACCGCCGACAAGTAGCGAGATGCTGGCGACAGCACCCATGATGAGCGAGAACGCGCCCATAAAGGAGTTGAGCGCATCGATGGCGCTTTTCATGGATGTCGCCGATACACTGTCGTACTCATCCTCCTCCTCGATGCCCCTCATCGCGCGCACCTTTGACTCGATGGTCTTACAAAGCTCATCCATGTCTGTGCCCTCGGCGGCAAGTGCCGTGACGCTGGGGAATGAGGGATTCTCGTCGCTAAACAGCCCGGAGATGGTTTCGCGTGGCATATACAGCGTGAGCGAGCCCATGGAGTCGCTGCCACCATCTATCACGCCTACAATCTGCACCTCGCCGTTGGACACCTTGATGGTTTTCCCCAGCGCATCCTGTTCGTTGCCGTAAAGCTGATCGGCGCCGTTGCGGCTGATGAGCGCCACGCGCGAGCCTGACTGGGACTCGGCCTGGGAATAGGTGCGCCCCGCAACGAGCTTGCTGGCCCCCACGGCGTCTAGCATGTTGCTATCGACACCTTGTGCCATGACGGTATAGCTTTTATCGCCGGTCTTGTACTCGGTATACGCGCTGTCGACAATGCCGATCTGCTCTATCTGCGGCACCAGTTTTTGAAGCTTCTCGATGTCCGACTCGGTGAGTTCTTGCGACGAATAGATTTGCACCATGCGTGCCGCATTGAGACCCAGACTGTTGACCAGGCTGTTTTGGATGCCGCCGATGAGCGAAGTCATGGCGATTACCGAGGCGATGCCGATGACAATGCCCAGGATGGTGAGCAGGCTGCGCCCCTTGTTGGCTTCGAGCGAGTGAAGGGCTTCCTGGATGAGATCGCGGGCGCTCATGCCACCACTCCTTTCGGCGGGTTGGCGGAGGCGGAAATCATGGGCAGGCTATCTACGGCGCTGCGCAGGGTTCGCGGTGCATGTGGAATATACGCGCCGTCGTGAATGCGACCGTCGCGGATGGTCACGGCACGGTCGGCCTCGGCGGCGATGCCGGGGTCGTGTGTGATAAGCACGATGGTTTTGCCGCGCTTCTGGAGCTTATGGAAGGTCTCCATCACAAGCGCTCCGGTAGCGGAGTCCAGGTTTCCCGTCGGCTCGTCGGCCAGAATGATGGGCGGGTCATTGACGAGGGCGCGCGCGATTGCGACGCGCTGCATCTGGCCGCCCGAGAGCTCGGATATGCGGTGGTCCCAGTGGTCGACGGGCAGCGTGACGGCCTGCAGCGCGTGCACGGCGCGCATTTCGCGCTGGCTACGGGGCACATTGGTGTAGGCCAGCGGCAGCATGACGTTTTCGATAACCGACAGGCGCGGCAGCAGGTTGAAACTCTGAAAGACAAAGCCAATGCTCAGGGCGCGAACTTCGGTGAGCTCGTCATCGTCAAGCTCGGCCACGTTGAGCCCTTGCAGGTAGTAGTCGCCTGCCGTCGGTTTGTCCAGGCAGCCCAAGATGTTCATGAGCGTTGACTTGCCCGAGCCCGAAGGGCCGGTAATGGCGACGAACTCGCCGGGATCTACTGCCAGGCTCACGTTGTGCAGGATGTGGGCGCAACCTGCCTCGCTCTCAAAGATGCGATGCACGTTGCGAATGTCGATGACGGGGCGCATTACATACCCTCGTCGGCAGACATACTGCCCGAATCCGTGCTGTAGCCGCCGTCAGCCGTTGCGTCCGCTCCGGTGTCCATGACGAGGGTGTCGTCATCGCGCAGCTTGGTAACCGGCACGTTGGGGTTGATCTCGTTGCCCTGGTCGTCGCGCTTGACCTGCGTCTTGCCGACTACGGCTTCGTTGTCGTTTTGCGTCACGACGGTCACCTTCACGCGACGGGATTGCTTACCCTCGTCGTCGGTTGCCACGTTGACGTAATAGTGTTCGCCGTCTTCGGTCATGAGCGCCATCGTCGGAACCATCACTACGTCGTCGAGCTGCTCGGTCACCACCGAGACCTCGGCCGTCATGCCCGGTTTGAGGCGCGCGTCGGGCGCCTCGATGAGGATGTCGACGTTAAAGGTTGCGCTGCCGCCGCCACCGTTGGCGGCGTCGGAGTTTGCCACCGAGGCGATGGCCGTGACCGTTCCCTGGCTCACGATATCGGGAAACGCGGGATACGTGACGTTGGCGCTCTGCCCAACGGCGATCTTGGCGATGTCCTTTTCGCCCACCTGCACGGTCACCTTCATCTTGGACAGGTCGGCGATCTGCATGCACTGCTTGCCGCCGCTCGTATCGCTTTCGCCCATGATCATGCCGCCTGTTACCGTGGCGCCCACCTTGGCGTTGAGCTCCACGATGCTACCCGAGCTCGGGGCCGTGACCGTGCGACTGGCTGCCTTGGCGTTCGCCTGATCGAGGTTTGCCTGGGCCGATGCGAGGCTGCGCTGCGCGGCAGATACGGCGTTCGTGTCGCCGGACGCAGCGGGGGCGCCTGCCGCCGCTGCGGAAGCTCCATCGACGTCCGTCGTTGGGGTGGCCTGCGCGGCGGCTGCGGCTTTCTTCGCATTAGCGAGGTCTTCTTGAGCGGCAGCAACTGCACGCTGCGCCTCGGCAACGTTGCGATCGAGCTCGTCGTTTTTAATGGTCATAAGTACGTCGCCCTCGTTGACGGATTGGCCCGGCTGAACGTTGATTGAATCGACTGTGCCGTCGACAGAAGGGGAGACCACTGAGGACGAAATGGGTTTGAGCTGGCCTTTCGCCTCGACCGTTGTGGTAAACGTGCCCTCGGTCACCATGTCGGTCACCGGCCCGTTGTTGCCTGCGGGCCGTGCGTTGATGGCTACGGTCACGACAACGGCGATGAGCACAATGGCGGCCACGACGCCGGCCGCAATGCCGCGTCGGATGAGCTTTTTGCGTCGACGTTCGGCACGTTTTGCCTTGAGCTTGGCATATGCCTCTTCATCGGAAATCTCGGTCGCATCGTTCGCGCGTCCGTTCTGCTTATCGGCATGTACGTTTGTAATCAGAGGAATCGTTTCGGTGACATCTTCGGGCGTGTGCTCGGTATCATCCGGGCCCGGGGTGGTCGTGGGGACATTCGGCATAGCGTCTCCTTTATAGAAAGTACCTCGATAAGTATATGCGCCCACCGGTTGGGGCGGGCGCATGGGACGGTTTCTTTCGGAACTGTTAGATTGGTCGCAGCGGTTCCACGTTGTAGGAATGCGCGCGTTGCACTATGAGTGGACAACCACGCACAGGCCGACTTTGATGCAGTCGTGCAGTGCCTTGGCGTCGGCCAGGCGCAGGTTGATGCAACCGTGGCTGCCGCACCACTTGTACGACTCGGCATTATCGAAGCTCTTGTCGTTTTGCCAGGTGGCATCGTGGAAGCCGATCATGTTGCCCTCAAAAGGCATCCAGTAGCTCACCGGGCTCTCGTATTTGGGCTTACCGGTCTCGAGGTCCTTGGCTCCGATCAGGGTGCTGCCGCCGTCGTTGCTGTTGATCTGCCACACGCCCTCGGGGGTGGCGTCTTCGCCCGGTTTGCCGGAAATAAAGTTGGCCTCCCACACGATATTGCCGTTCTCGTCGTAGTAGCGCGCGTGCTGCTCGGACAGATCGACATCGATGTATGCCTTCCAGTCGGGCTCTCCCTTTGCGGTAAAGGTGTCGGCCTTCTGGGAGTACTTGATCTCGATTTCGCCGGTCTGCTTGTTGTTAATGGCGTCCTCGACCTGCTTGGCGAGCGAGCTGCTGTCGATGGACCAACCAAAGTCACCGCCTTCGACGGCGCACTGCTTGCCATCGGCGCGCGTCCACCAGCGAGTGGAGCCCACGGTATTAAAGCCGTTGGCGAGCTCGGCTGCCCAGCTGCTGATCTGCGACGTATCGAGCGTGGGGTTGGCCGGATCGGCAAAGCTGATCCACTGCAATACGGAGCTGCCATCAACTTTGCCGGCATCCTCGCCGTTGAGCTTGAGGGTCACGTTGACGCCCAGGAAGTTGTTGGCGGCATCGCATGCGGCCTGAATCTGATCATCGGTCAGCGTTCCATTGAGCGGTTCATAGGCATCGTTGCCGAGCTTGGAAAGATCTACGGTCTCGGCCAGCGAGGCAAGCTCGAGCTCGGCATACTTAATGACATGCTCGCGGTTGATTTTTTCGTTGGAGCGCGCCTTCTCGACGGTAAACTTGCCGGCCTGCTCGTCATAGGAGCTATTGGCCTCGAACGTGCCCGAACGGCCCTCGTTAAACTCGTCGATGGCGGCGCCCAGGTCCTCCTCAAACTGCTTTTGGTCAAAGGTGTCGGAGAGCATGGACAGGTCGACGTCTTGATCAAGATCGACTTCGTTAGAGGTAGCGGTAGTTTTGGTCTTGCCGCTTAAGGATTCCACAAGGCGGACCGGCCATACAAAGGCCTCGTTGTGGCTGATGATCTTTTTTGCAGCAGCTTCACCGTCGACGATGGGCTCATCGGACTCGGGCTGATAGTTCCAGCTAAAGTCATCGCCTGTCACGGTGAGCTTATAGTGCTTCCATGCCGAATTGACCTTGGTGGCGGCAGACGAAGCGTTGGAGAACGAGACGTCGACGCCGGCGATGGTGGTGTTGGGGTAGGCTACCTGCGAAAACGCTACGATGCCTACGATATAGACAATGACGATAAGACCCAGGACGACAAAGAGCGTCGTCTTTTTGCCCGACTTATTGTTCTCGGCGGGTTTGCGCGCGGGGCCGCGATCGCCTCGAGCGTGCGTGGGGGGCTGCTTGGGCGCATTGCCGTTTGCCCGGCGCTGCTGACGTTGTTGACGCTGCTGTCGCTGTTGGTTCGGGTGTTGGGAAGCGTTTGCTGCACTACGCTGCTGACCGTGGCTCGGCGCGATAGGACGCGGCGACTGAACGCTGCCGGTGTGCCTGCTCGGCTGCTGCGGATCGGGAATCAGTTGAGTTCGATCGTTTTGCGACATCGTATGCATATCCTTCGATTTTCGCCTTGCGGTTCATCGTGTTTTTACTGGGCTTGCATTATAGCGATTGCCCTGCTGTTTGTGGTACGGAAACGGTGGCATTCAAAAGAGGTGGGACATTTGTCCCACCTTTGAGTCGTTCTTTGCCGCTATCCGCACACACCGCATTTTGCACAGGCCGAAAGTGCGGCCGGAGCCTGCGCGATGCCGCCCTTTGCCGTCTCGCGCAGCGTGGCCGGCAACGCGTGACCCACCGAGAGCATGACATGTGCCATCTGGTCAAACGGCACCAGGCTCTTAATGCCTGCGAGGGCGAGTTGTGCCGAGCTAAAGGCCGCTGCCACGCCGATGGCGTTGCGGTTTTGGCAGGGCACCTCCACGAGGCCACCGACGGGGTCACAAACGAGGCCCAGCAGGTTACTCAGCGCGATGGAACTGGCGTCGAGCGCCTGCTCGGGCGTGCCGCCGAGCATCTGCACCAACGCGGCGGCTGCCATGGCAGCGGCGCTTCCCACCTCGGCTTGGCAGCCGCCCTCGGCGCCGGCAACACAGGCGCTTGTGGTGAGGTTGAGGCCGATGGCGGCTGCGCAGTAGAGCGCGTCCATGACCTGCTCGTCGTCGAGCTGCAGGCGATCGGCGAGCGCCAGCACGCAGCCGGGCACAACACCCGCGGAGCCTGCCGTGGGGGCGGCGACAATCACGCCCATGGTAGCGGAGCGCTCGAGCACGGCCATGGCGCGGGCAACGGCGTCGGTCTGGACGGCGCCCATCAGGCTTGCACTCAAATCGTTGCAGCGGGTTGCTTCGACGAGCTTGGCCTCGCCGCCGATAAGCCCGCCGAGCGAACGCTGCGGATTGGCGATGGGGGCCGTGGTCTCCTCGCGCATGACGTCGAGCACGCGGCGCATGGCAGCGACGGCGTGGGCCTCGCCGGTCAGACGCGCCTCGCGAACGGCCATGACGGCGCCGATGCTGAGCCCCAGTTCCTCACACGCATCGAGCAGCTGCTCGCCGTCGTCGAAGATTTCCTTGGCCGAGACGCCGGGAGAGAGCGACGAGGCAGAACCGGGGAGCTCGATAAACGTTGCGTAATCGACATTGTCGAGCTTGCGCAGCATGGGGACGACGGTGTCGTCGGGCGCGCCGTCGGTCTCAAAGACGGAGTAGGCCTGGCCGCCCACTTCGGTGCGGTAGGTGCGGCAGAAGGCGATGTTCACGTGTGCGTAAGCGAGCAGGTTGGTGAGCGCGGCGAGTACACCGGGGACGTCCTTGTGTGCCACGAAGAGCGTGGAGTACATGCCCGAGATGTCGACGCCGACGCCGTTAATGCGGCTGATACGCATCTTGCCGCCGCCCAGGCTCTCGCCGCGGACCTGTGCCGTGGCGCCCGTGTCGTCGACCATGTCGATGTCGACGGTGTTGGGGTGGATGGAGGCGTCGTCGCCCTTGATGTCAAAGTGATATTCGAGGCCCTGCTCGTGCGCGAGGTCGAAGGCCTGCTTGATGTTCTCGTCATCGGTGTCGAGACCCAGGATGCCCGCGACGAGCGCACGATCGGTGCCGTGGCCGCGGTAGGTGTGGGCGAAGGAGTTCCACAGGCCAAAGGTGACTTTGGTGATGCGGCCTTCCAGCAGGCTGGCGGCAACTTGGGCGCAGCGCAGGGCGCCGGCGGTGTGCGATGAGCTGGGGCCGACCATGACGGGGCCCAAGATTTCGAATGCCGAGGTCGTAGCTAGTGTTTGCGGCTTGCCTGCCATGGGTGCTCCTGTTCTATCCCGTCGTCCCGAGGGGTGGGGCATAAGGTCGCCTGCTCGGGCAGTCCTGCTCGCACGGAGAGCACATTAAGTGCTCTCCGGCTCGTGCGGAACTCGCGATCGACCTTATGCCCCGCCCCTCGGGACTAAGGATACATGGTTGGAGTTGCTAGATGGCAAAATTCATTAGCTGGGAACTTGTCTTACCATGCTTATCGAGACATCTTCACCACCGTTTATATAAAAAAGAAGTACCGGTTGGGGCCGGTACTTCTTTTGGTGCGTCGATATTTGGTTGCAGCATTTGCTGCTGGCTTACAGGCCGCAGGCTGCTTTGAGTTCTTCGACTCGATCGGTTTTCTCCCAGGTGAAGTCAGCTTCTTCGCGGCCGAAGTGACCGTAGGCTGCCGTCTTTTCGTAGATGGGGCGACGCAGGTCTAGGTCGCGGATGATTGCACCCGGGCGCAGGTCGAAGGTCTTCTCTACGGCCTCGACGATCTTGTCCTCGGCAACATGTGCGGTACCGAAGGTGTCGACCATGATTGAGAGGGGCTTGGAAACGCCAATGGCATAGGCAAGCTCGACCTCGCAACGGTCGGCCAGGCCGGCGGCGACCACGTTCTTGGCGACCCAGCGCGCGGCATACGCGGCGGAGCGATCGACCTTGGTGCAGTCCTTGCCGCTAAAGGCACCGCCGCCGTGACGGCCGTAGCCTCCGTAGGTGTCGACGATGATCTTGCGGCCGGTGAGGCCCGTATCGCCCATGGGGCCGCCCACGACAAAGCGACCGGTGGGGTTCACGTAGATGTCTGCGTTGTCCCACGGCATGTTCTCGGCGGCCATGACCGGGGTGATGACGTGCTCGATGAGGTCGGCCTTGATCTTGCCCATGTCCTCGATCTCGGCGGCGTGCTGCGTGGAGATGACGATGGTCGTGACCTCCACGGGCTTGCCATCTTCGTAGCGCACGGTGACCTGGGTCTTGCCGTCGGGACGCAGATAGGCGAGGGTACCGTCGTGACGCACGGCGGCCAGGCGCTCGGCCAGGCGGCTTGCCAGGTAGTGTGGCATGGGCATGAGGGTCTTGGTCTCGTTGGAGGCATAACCGAACATCATGCCCTGGTCGCCGGCACCGATCAGGTCGATCGGGTCGGTGGTAGCGCCGGTCTGGGTCTCGAAGGACTCGTCGACGCCCTGGGCGATATCGGGCGACTGCTCGTGGATGAGGCTCATAACGCCGCAGGTGTCGCAGTCAAAACCGAACTTGGCACGGTTGTAGCCAATGCGTCGGATAACGCCGCGGGCGATTTCCTGTACGTCGACGTAGGCTTGGGTACGGATCTCGCCGGCGACGATGACGGTGCCGGTAGTCACGAGGGTCTCGCAAGCGCAGCGGACGTTCTCCACGTTGGCAGGCACGCCGTTGGGGGCGATGTAGCCCTGCTCCTGCAGCTCTATTTCTTTGGCGAGGATTGCGTCGAGGACGGCATCGCTGATCTGGTCAGCGATCTTATCGGGATGACCTTCGGTCACCGACTCCGACGTAAAAACAAAGGACCCGTGTTGGGGCGGGATGGAACGAAGTTCTTCTGACATGATCGTCCTTTCAAAAACGTGTCCCGGCGACCGTTACCATTCCGCCGGGCTCTCTATGCAAGGGTACATCATAGCGCGTAAATCAAACATTCACACCCTTTCCGCACCTACTCATTGGGGACAGACTTAAATGACCAGCCTTCGCTAAGTGCCGACAGGTTGCCCAACGACTGGTCATTTAAGACTGTCCCCAATGAGTAGCCCAAAGAATGGTCATTTAAGTCTGTCCCCAATGAGTAGGTCGGTGCCCTTTGTGCGGAGGTTGCTTTGATGCTTTATACTGATGCGGTTAGACATCCATCCTGCAATCGAGGAGATTTCCATGGCATCAGACGTTCGCGTCCGCTTTGCACCCTCACCGACGGGCAAGCTGCACATTGGCGGCGCCCGCACCGCTATCTATAACTGGGCTTTCGCCCGCGCAAACGGCGGCACGTTCATCCTGCGCATCGACGACACCGACCCCACCCGCTCCACCGACGAGAACACGCAGATCATCCTGCGCGCCATGCGTTGGCTGGGCCTGGACTGGGACGAGGGTCCCGAGGTGGGCGGCGATTTTGGCCCCTACGCCCAGACCGAGCGCCTGGACCTGTACAAGCAGGCCGCCCAGAAGCTTTGGGACGAGGGCAAGGCCTATCCCTGCTTCTGCACCAAGGAGCAGCTCGATGCCGACCGCAAGGCCGCGCAGGAGCGCAAGGACCCCTTCCAGGGCTATCAGCGCCGTTGCCGCGATCTTGATCCCGAGGAGGCCCGCCGTCGCATCGAGGCCGGCGAGTCCTACGTCCTGCGCATCAAGGTGCCCGAGGACCGCGGCGACGTCGTTATCCACGACGCCGTCCACGGCGAGGTGACCTTCGACGCCAAGGAGCTCGACGACTTTGTCATCTTCCGCTCCGATGGCACGCCCACGTACAACTTCGCGACCGTCGTCGATGACGCCATGATGAAGATCACCCACGTCATCCGCGGCGACGATCACCTGTCCAACACCCCGCGTCAGGTCATGGTCTACGAGGCCCTCGGCGCTCCCGTGCCCACGTTCGCTCACATCTCCATGATCCTGGGCGCCGACGGCAAAAAGCTCTCCAAGCGCCACGGCGCCACCTCGGTGGAGGAGTACCGCGACGCCGGTTACCTGTCCGACGCCTTCGTCAACTACCTGGCGCTGCTCGGCTGGTCGCTCGACGGCGAGACCACGATCATCCCGCGCGATGTTCTGGCCAGCAAGTTCTCGCTCGACCGCATCTCCAAGAACCCGGCGACCTTCGACCCCAAGAAGCTCGACTGGGTCAACGCCGAGTACATCAATGGCATGTCCGATGCTCAGTTTGCCGACGAGATCATGGTTCCCGAGCTGCACGAGGCGGGTCTCATCGAGGGTAATGTCGAGTACGGCGAGGATTGGATCGACGCACTTGCCGCCATCGTTAAGCCGCGCACCAAGATGCCGGCCGACGCCGTGACCGTCGCCGCTCCCATTTTCGCTACGGACGAGACGCTCGAGTATGACGAGAAGTCCGTCAACAAGGGTCTGGCCAAGGAGGGCATGGGTGCCATTCTGGATGCCGCCAAGGCCGCGCTCGAGGGCGTGCAGAGCATGAACCTGCCCGAGCTG
>DAIMBN010000006.1:0-27173 GCA_036718335.1 Coriobacteriaceae bacterium | reverse complement strand
CGACGCCGCGCTTGAGCCGCTGCCCGAGCAGATGGACCTTAAGAAGCGCGTGGTGTTCCAGGCCGTGCGCGTCGCCGTCTGCGGCAACATGGTGAGCCCTCCACTGGGCGAGACCATGGCGCTCGTCGGCCGCGACGGCTGCCTGGCGCGCATCGACCGCGCCCGCACGATGGCGCTGTAGCAGCCGTGTAAACGCATGTATCCGAGCCCCGTTCACCCGAGCGGGGCTCTTGTTTCTGTAGACGTATGGGATAGGAGGTGCTGGAGCCGTGGCCGAGCAACTGTCGCTGTTTGGTTCGCCGGAACCGGAGGAGGTTCCGGTGAAGCCAGTGTCTGCCGCTGCCTCGGCTCAGCCTAAGCCTGCACCTGAGCCCATCGCCGCCTATGCGAGCGTGGTTCTCGACATCCCGACGCGTGCGCTGTCCGAGCCGTTTGCCTATGGCATTCCTCAACCCCTTGCTAGCGACGCGCAGATCGGATCCACGGTCCTGGTCCATTTTGGCAACCGTGCTGCCGCAGGCTACATCGTCGACATTGCGCCCGAGCTGGGCGATCTGCAGGGCAACAGCGCGCTCGACCCCGCGCGCATTAAAGCCGTCGAAGCCATCCTCAGCAAACCGCTCTTTACCGCTGAGACTGCCCGTATCGCGTGCTGGATGAGCCGCGAGTATGTCGCGACGCTTTCCGAGTGCCTGCGTTTGTTCTTGCCCCCGGGTGGAAGTCCGCGCGTGGTCAAGGGCGATGACGGCGTGTGGACGGTTGAGCGCCCTGCCGTCAAGCCTATCCAAAATCGCTGGGTCATGCTCACGCCCGAGGGTTTCGACTACACGCCGCCCAAGACCGCGGTCCGCCAGCGTCAGCTCATCGAGGCGCTCCAGTGCGGCCCGGTCACGACGCGCGATCTCAACCTGCTCTACAACAGCATGTCGGCGACCATCAAGGCGCTCGAAAAACGCGGTGTCGTCGTGGTGGAGGAGCGTCGCGCCTGGCGTGGCTGCAGCGAGCAGACCACGCTGTCCTCGGCATGCGGTAAGGCGCCAGTCGCGCTCACGAACGGCCAGCAACAGGCACTCGCGCAGATTGAGCGCGCCCGTCTGGACGCTCATGGCGACGTGGTGCTGGTCGACGGCGTCACCGGCTCCGGCAAAACCGAGGTGTACCTCTCCGCCATCGAGCGCGTGCTGATGGCCGGCCGCTCGGCGTGCGTGCTGGTGCCCGAGATCTCGCTGACGGCCCAAACCGTCGGTCGCTTCCGCTCGCGCTTCGGTGAGACGGTCGCGGTCTTCCACTCGCGCCTTTCGGCCGGCGAGCGCCTGGACCAGTGGGACATGGTTGCCAGCGGTGCCGCCCGCGTTGTCGTCGGCGCGCGTTCGGCGCTCTTTTGCCCGCTCAGCGACCTGGGCCTCATCATCATCGACGAGGAGCACGAGACCAGCTATAAGCAGGGCTCCAGTCCGCGCTACCACGCGCGCGAGGTGGCGGCCGAGATGGCGCAGCGCTATCGCTGCCCGCTTGTGTTGGGCTCCGCCACGCCTTCTGCTGAGGCCCTCGACCGCTGCCGCCGTGGCACGTATAACGGTGCCACCTGGACGCGCGTCGAGATGCCCGAGCGCCCGGGACACGCCGTGTTGCCCACGGTTCGCATTGCCGATCTGCGTCGCGAGTTCTCGCACGGTAGCCGCTCCATGTTCTCAAAACCGCTTATAGAAGGCCTTGAGCGTGTGGTCGAGCGCCGCGAGAAGGCTGTGCTGCTGCATAACCGCCGTGGCTTTGCGCCGTTCCTTATGTGCCGCGAGTGCGGCTGCGTCCCCACCTGCAATCACTGCTCCACCGCGCTTACGTATCACGAGCGCACGCACACGCTGCAGTGTCACACATGCGGTTCGTCTTGGCGCGTGCAGCCGTATCCCGCGCCCACGAGCCGTTGCCCCAAATGTGGCAGTCGCTACCTGGCAAAAATGGGCCTGGGTACGCAGCAGATCGAGGACGCACTGCACCAGATGTTGCCCGAGGACGTCGCCATTATTCGTATGGATGCCGATTCCACGCGCGGCAAGGATGCGCACAAAAAGCTGCTTGAGAAGTTCGATGCCGCCGATTGTGCGGTGCTGCTGGGCACCCAAATGATCGCAAAGGGCCTCGACTTTCCCGAGGTCACGCTCGTGGGCGTGGTCAATGCCGACTTCGCCCTCAAGCTGCCGGACTTCCGCGCAGGGGAGCGCGCCTACGATCTGCTGGAGCAAGTCGCCGGCCGTGCCGGTCGTGGTGATCGCCCCGGCGAGGTCATCATCCAGACCTACCTGCCCGAGGACCCGGTCATTCGCGCCGTCGCTGAGCATGACCGTTCGATCTTTACCGACTACGACCTGGACCAGCGCCGCGACGCGCTGTATCCGCCGTTTGTTCGCCTGGTCAACATTTTGGTGTGGTCGGCGAACCGTGACAACGCGCAAGACTACATCGGGCGCATTGCAAAGCTCCTCAAGCGCCGTTGGCATGCTGCCGCGCCCGACTTTTTGCGGGCGGGGAGTGCCGTGCCGCAGGTGCTGGGCCCGGCTTCGTGTGTAATCGAGAGAGCCAAGGACCGCTACCGCTTCCATCTGCTTGTGAAGTCGCCCGTGGGGTACCATGTCTCTGATGATATCGAAGCCTGTCTCAAAGAGGTGGGCTCTGTGCGCGGCGTGAGCGTGAGCGTTGACGTCGACGCCTATGATTTGATGTAACAACCCGAAAGGATGGCCATGGAAGCCAACGGAATCGTACTGTCGCCTGACCCTCGTCTGCGCCAGGAGTGCGCCGTCATCGAGGAGATCACCCCGGCGATCGAGGCGCTTGCCGAGAAGATGAAGAAGATGATGTTCGAGAACGGCGGCTGCGGCCTGGCTGCTCCGCAGATTGGCGAGCTTATTCAGCTCGTTACCATCGACTGCGACTACAGTGATAAGAACGACTACGACCCGTACGTGCTTATCAATCCCGTCATTGTTGAGCAGAGTGACCATCTGGTGCCCTTTAGCGAGGGCTGCCTTTCCATCCCTGGCATTAGCTGCGAGATTGAGCGTCCCGACCATGTCGTTGTCGAGGCGTACGACTTGGATGCCAACCTGATCCGCTATGAGGCCACGGGCGACCTGTTCTGCGTGTGCCTGCAGCACGAGATCGACCATCTGCACGGCAACACTATGTTTGAGCGACTGAAGCCCATGCAGAGGCTCAAGGCCGTCAAGGAGTACCAGGACGCCCTGGCCCGCGGCGCTCGACCGGGCGAGACGGAATAGGTTAATTGTCCGTCCCTGGGATGGGGCCCACACATATCATCCCGTGCTCAAACATTCTCGCTGCGCTGCGAAACTGCGCGCGGGACGATATGTGTGGGCCCCATCCCAGGGACTACGTTGTCGCTCTTCGTTTCGCCCGGGTGCCGTCGGGCCAGGGAGGGGCGTCTTCGCTGATAGTCTTTGTTGAGAGGGAGCTGCTTTTATGGCGGCTCTTTCTTTTGTTTTGGGTATATTTGTTCTTGTTGAAATGTTATTGCGGATGGGCTGGGCACTTGGCTTTCCGCTGTTGTTTGTAGCCGTCTCGGCTTTGGTTGAGGGGAGACGTCCTTTATGCGTATTGTGTTTATGGGTACGCCTGATTTTGCTGTGCCTTCGCTGGTTTCGCTTGTTGAGGCTGGGAATGAGATTGCGCTTGTTATTACTCGCCCTGATGCTGTTCGTGGGCGTGGTAAGAAACTTGAGCCTTCTCCTGTTAAGGCTAAGGCGCTTGAGTTGGGGTTGCCGGTTGTTGAAGCTAATCGTATGACGGCCGAGGTTGTTGAGGCACTTCAGGCTGCCCGGGCTGAAATATTCTGCGTGGCTGCTTATGGGTGCATTTTGCCCGATGAGGTGCTGCATATGGCGCCGCTCGGCATTGTGAATGTTCATGCGTCCTTGCTGCCTCGTTGGCGTGGGGCTGCTCCTATTCAGCGTGCGATTCTCGCTGGTGACGAGGTTGCTGGCGTTTCTATCATGCGCATCGGGCATGGCGTGGATACTGGCGCTTATTGTGCTCAGGCTTCCACGTCGGTTGCCGGTAAGCATGCTGAGGCGCTGACCATGGAGCTTGCTGAGCTTGGCGGTAAATTGCTTGCCGATACGCTTCCTTCGCTTTCCGATGGCACCGCCGTGTGGACTGAGCAGGATGAGTCGCTTGTTACCCATGCCGCCAAGATTTCTAAGCAGGAGATGCGTCTTGATCCGCAGATGGGGGCGCTCAATTGCGTGCGTCATGTGCTGGCCTCGTCCGATACCGCGCCTGCTCGTTGCGTGATTGCCGGCAAGAGCGTGCGTGTGCTCGATGCTGCGCTGGCCGATGTGTCGCTTGGCGAGGGCGCCGTTGACGTTAAGAACAAGCGTGTTTACCTTGGTCTTTCCGATGGCTCGGTTGAATTGCTCGAGGTTAAGCCCGATGGCAAGCGTGCTATGTCTGCTTCTGCCTGGGCTGCTGGCCTGCAGGGCGCCGATCTTATCTGGGGTGTTTTGTCATGAGCAAGCTGTCACCCGCGCGCAAGCTTGCGCTCGATGTGCTAATGGAGGCCGATCGCCGCGGCATGTATGCGCGTGACGTGCTGTCCTCTCGCGCATCGGCCAAGGCTATTGACCAGCGCGATTCCGCTTTTGCCGCTCGTTTGGCACTGGGCGTTGCGGCTACCCAGGGTATTTTGGACGAGCTGCTCGATCAGTTTCTCGATAAGCCTAAAAAGGTTGCGCCACGTGTTCGCATGGCACTTCGTATCTCGGCCTTTGAGATGCTCTATCTGCATACGCCTGGCCGCGTTGCGGTGAGTCAGGGCGTTGAGCTGGTGCGCAGCGGAGCTAAGTCTGCCGCCGGTTTGACCAATGCCGTGCTCCATAAGGTCGCGGACAACGTTGAGAACTTTGCCACTGCGTCCGATGTAGATGAGTCTGAGCGACGCTTGGTTCGTCTGTCGCGCCTGATGGGTCTGCCGCGTTGGCTTTGCGCTCGTATTATGGCCTCGTTCGATACCCCAGAGGGTGCGCTCAACTTTGCTGGCAATCTGGCCCCCGCGCCTCTGGCCCTGCATGAGAACGCCTTTGCGAACAAGCCCGATCCGTATATCTCGCAGCTCGTCGCGCCTGTCTTCCCGGGCTGCCATGCCCCGGTTGATGCCCAGGTTACCGTTGCTTCGGGTGTGTTTGAGCGTGCTGCCGCGGTGGCGTCTGATCTCAACGCGCAGCTTATCGCCACGGCAGCCACGCGCCCTGGCAGCTGCCTTGAGATTGGTGCCGGTCGTGGCACCAAGACCTATGTGATGATGTGCCAGGCCAAGCGTGCGGGCTATGAACGTCAGCATACGGCGCTCGATCTGCATGATCGCAAGTGCGATCTGAATCTCGCTCGCCTGCATAAGGCCGGTATTCAGGGCGTTCGTACGGTTTCGGGCGATGCCTGCGAGCTTGATGAGGTGCTCACATCGTTTGATGCCATGCTTGGCGAGCCGGTTAAATTCGACACGGTCTTTATCGATGCGCCGTGCTCGGGCACCGGAACCATGCGTCGTCATCCCGAGATTCCGTGGCGTCTGACCGAAAAGGATGTGACGGTTAAGCTGCCCAAACTGCAGCTGTCGATGCTCAAGGAAGCCGCCGCGCGCGTGGCTGCCGGCGGTGAGCTTATCTATGCCACCTGCTCGGTTTTTGACGAAGAGAACACGCAGGTCGTGGATGCCTTCCTAGCCTCTCCCGAGGGCGCCGGCTTTACCGTGGCGCCGCTCTCCGAAGCCCAGATTCTGCAGCTTCCCGATTTCGCGCAGGCCAAAAAGCTTGTCGCCGTGCGCCAGAACGATCGAGGCCTCTTCCAAAGCGTGCCGGTAAACGCCGACTCCTACGACGGCCACTTCTGCGCCCGCCTGATCCACAAGTAACTACTAAGTTGCGGTGAAATAGGGATTGAATAGCGGCATCTACCCGCCAAATAGTCCTTATTTCACCGCAACTCAGAAGGTCGTGCGAGCGGAGATCGCAATAGCGGTAAAGAGTGGGAAAAATAGCCCCGTTCCTACTTACTGCTATCAAAAGTAGGGCGGATTACGGGGCTAGATTGGTGATGCTCGACCACAGCAAAAATGGCCTAAACAAAATCGCAGGTAGATGGCTTGTTGAAATTTGTAAATTACAGGAATGGATAGAGGTTGTCGATTCAGCCCCGTAATCCGGCAGAGTTTTGAATTGTTACAAACTTAGCATCAGCCCGAAATCCGATCTATAGAAAAGTTGCGGTGAAATAGTTCCTGTTTGGCCGTTGGATGGGCTGATTCAGGAACTATTTCACCGCAACTCATAAGGAAACCTGGGTGTCGGGACCGCTTGTCTCTAGTGGTTGTGTGGGCAGTTGGCACAGCAGCCGCTGGTGGCGTTGGTGCTGGAACCACCGCTGCGCTGGTCGGTGTTGTAGAAGCCGCTGCCCTCAAATTTAATGCCGCTGGCCGAGAACGTCTTGGCCGCCGGGGCACCGCAGCTGGGGCACACGACCTCGGGAGTCTCTGACATGGGATGCTCAACCTCAAACACGTTGCCGCAGCTCGAGCACTTGTAATCGTAGCGCGCCATAATACTTCCTTTTCAGCACAAAGCGGGCAGATTACTCTGCCCGCATAAATTCAAACGTCTGTAACTGTACCCTATATCGGGGGTTTTATCACGCTTCGCCCCAGAATCTATGGTTGTTGCGCAGGAGCTGTGCGGTTTTGTTCTCGGCGGCTGCAATGTCCGCCTCGTCAGCCTGCCAGGTCCAGTTGCCCGTGGCCACGCCCGGAACGTTCATGCGCGCGTCGTCGCCAAGCCCCAGGACATCCTGCAGCGGCATCATCACCAGTGGAGCGTCGCTTGCCAGCGCGTCGCTCATCAGCTTGGCCGCTACCTCAACACCGCTCGGTTCATCGCCGCCCGCAAAGGTACGGGTGCACCAACCGGCCAGCGTCGACGTATCGTGCGTCGAGGTGTACAGAATCTTGCCGGGCGTGGGATGCACACCGCAACGAACGTCGTAGTCGCTAAACTCCAGCACGTCCATGCCGGGGAAGCCGCAGGTCGAAGCCATGGCGCGAACACCGGGCGTCAGATAGCCCAAGTCCTCGGCGATAAAGTTGAGCGGACCCAGCTCGTCATAAGCGGTCTGGAACAGGTCCTTGCCCGGTCCCGCCAACCAGCGACCTTCGGCGCAAGCCTTGCCTGCGGGGATACTGAAGTAGCTGTGGAATCCCAGGAAGTGATCCAGGCGCACGCGGTCGTAGAGCGAGAACGCACGACGCAGGCGATCCATCCACCAGCTATAGCCGTTCTGCTTCATGTGGTCCCAGCGGAACGTCGGGTTGCCCCACACCTGGCCCTCGGGTGCAAAGTTGTCGGGCGGCGCACCGGAAATCTCAATCGCCTTGCCGGTATCGGACAGCCAGAAGTTCTCGGGCTCGCTCCACGCATCCGCCGAATCGTCCGAGACATACATCGGGATATCCCCGATGACCTCGATGCCCTTCTTGTGCGCATAGTTCATAAGCTCGCACCAGGCCAGGTCAAAGCGATACTGCATGTACGCCTGTAGCTCGGCCTCGTCGTGGAATCGCTTGTCATCGATTAGATGCTCGTTGTAGCGCGCGACATCCGCCGGCCAATCGTGACGCGACTCGCCCTCAAAGTACTTCTTAACGGCCATGTAGACGCAGTACTTCTCGAGCCAATCGGCATTGCGATGTTTAAACGCGGTATACAGCGGATCGGCATCCTCTCCGCCACGGGCCTTCCAGGTGACGAAGTCGGCAGCCAGCTCCTCGTGGCTCTCGGGCAGCAGGTCGATATTGCCTGCAAAGGCCGAGGGGCCGGCGTAGGGGGAGCGGAAGAAGTCCGTCGGGTTGACGGGCAGGACCTGCCAGTAGCGCATGCCCATGGCGGCCAGGTGGTCGATAAAACGACGCGTGGGCGCACCGATTGTGCCGGGCTTGCCGTCATCGGTCGGCACCGAGGTAATGTGGCACACGACGCCTGCGCCATGGTCGAGCGGCTCCTGCAGGCGCTTCTCGGCATGGTGATAGATGATCGAAGAGCCCAACGGGTACAGGTCGAGCGTAACCGTGCGGTTGTGGATCTCGCATTCGTGGCCGCTGATCACGTCGCTTGCACATTCACCGAGCGCTGGAATCGTCACGCAGTGCGAATTGCGCAGACTGCGGTTGATGATAACCGTTGCGGCTTCACCATCTTTGCCCGTGCGGGTGTAGGCGAGTACCTCGTCGTTGAGCGCGAAGGCCTTGATTTCGCCGTCAACCATAAACGGCAGCGCGCGGCGGACGGCAGACGCGTTCTTAACAATGGCCAGCGTATCGAAATCGTGGAGCTGGTCCTTGGTCGGCAGGGTGCGGCGGTTGCCCGGATCGGTGAGGCCCTCCAGGCCGTACTCGTCGCCATAATAGATCGAGGGCACGCCCGGGAAGGTCATCTGCATGAGCGTCGCCAACCAAAAGCGGCTCTTGGCCAGGCCCATGGAATTCTCGTCCAGGCGCCACTTGCTGCGCTCGCTCTCGGGCAGCTGCGACTCGTCGGGACCACCGCCGAGCACCGAGATGATGCGCGGACGGTCGTGGCTCGAAAGCAGATTGAGTGCGCAGGCCAGTGCCTCGCGCGGGTAGTTCTCGCGCAGGGTTTCGATATCCTCGGCAGCCTGATAGGCGTTCTTGTAGCCCATCAAAAAGCCGATTACCATGTCGCGGAAGGGGTAGTCCATGGCAGAGTCGAGCTCAGAGCCCTGCAGATAGCGACGCAGGTGTCCATAGCTGATCTTGTTGGAGGCGTCTTCCCAGACCTCGCCGAGCAGCAGCGCGTCGGGCTTCTCGGCGAGCACGGCCTTTTTGATTTCGGCCAGGAAGCCATCGGATAACTCATCGGCCACATCGAGGCGCCAGCCATGGGCGCCGGCGCGCAGCCATTTGCGTATGATACCGTCCTTGCCCAGGAGCCGCTCACGGACCAGCTCGGAGCTCTCATTGATGGCGGGCATATTGCCCACGCCCCACCAGCAGTCGTACGAGCCGTCCTCGTGGAAATAAAACGCATCGCGCCACGGCGAATCCTCGCTCTGCCACGCGCCCACGCCGGGGTAGTTGCCATAGCGGTTGAAGTAGATCGAATCGTCGCCCGTGTGGTTGAACACACCGTCCAGGATGATGGAAATGCCGAGCTTTTCGGCCGCCTGACACAGCTCGGTAAAGTCCTGCTCGGTGCCCAGAATCGGGTCGATCTTGGTGTAGTCGGCCGTGTCGTAGCGGTGGTTGCTCGCGGCCTCAAAAATGGGGTTGAGGTAGATGGCCGTAAAGCCCAGCTCGGCGATGCGGGGCAGGTCTTCCTGGATGCCCTTGAGCGAGCCGCCGTAGAAGTCCCAGGTCTTGATGGAACCGTCCTCGGCGCGCTCGTACACAGGCGGCTCGTTCCAGTCCTCGACCATGCGGCGCTGAATGCCCTTACGCGGTTTTTCGACCTCGGCCAGCGTGCGCTCGCGCCAGTGCTCGTCGCGGGCATAGCGATCGGGGAAGATCTGGTAGACCATACCGCGCTCGTACCACTCGGGTCGAACTTCGCGGTGCTTGTAGACGGTGACCTGGAACGACGGCACCTCGGCGTAGTCGTAGGTTATGCCCTCGCCGCCGGTGCGGCCCTGCGGTGCGCCCAGGCGAACCTCGGGCTGGCCCTTGATATTGCAGATAAAGCTGTACCAGATAAGACAGGGTTCGGTGCACTCAAGCTCTACAGTAAATATGCCGTCGCCCTCATGTGTCATGGGATACCGGGACTCACCAATCTCATCGACCCAGGTGCGCAGCGTAAGCGTTGCCTGGTTGGGGTCGGCATCCTCCAGAATCACGGAGAGCGAAAGGGTAGTTCCTGTGGTCACAGCGCCAAACGGAGTGCGAAACTGCGGCAGACGGCTGTTGTGTATCAATCTCATAGTACGGTCCAGTTCAATAGAATCACGGCCTGCTGGCCATGGGCTTTACGCACAGGATGTAAGTATATCTGTTGTACACAGGCTGTATAAACAACATCCGTTTACCATCGGCGAACGGTTGTCCTAGAAAATCGTTTTACCAACTACCTACAGAGAAGGGGCGCCCGGTTGGAGCGCCCCTTACTTAGGGTTTGATTAGGTTTTGGATCGCCTGCGGGCTAGCGGCGCTTGCGGGTGGCCGTGGCCTTGCGGACGGACGTTTTCTTGGACGGGGCCTTTTTCTCTGCCGGAACGGCGTGGGAGACCGGAGTCTCCTTGGTGGGTTCTGGCTTGGCCTTTACCTCGGCCTTGGGCTCCTCTTTGGCAGCAGCTGGCTTAGTCTCTGCCTTGGGAGTCGTGGTCTTTGCCGTGGTCTTCTTGGCCGTCGTCGTGCGCTTTCGCGTGGTGGTCTTGGCTGCCGGCTTGGCCTCGACGGTTGCCTCGGCCTTGGACTCTGCGGACGTATCCTCGACTTTGGCGGCCGGCTTTGCGGTTGCCTTGGTCGTGGCGGCCTTCGTGGTCGTCGACTTCGTTGCCGTGGTCTTCTTGGCTGCCGTTGCCTTCTTGGCGGTCGTGGTCGTCTTCTTGGCAGCGGTCTTTGCCGGAGTCTTGGCGACCGGCTTGGTCTCAGCGACCTCGTCCTTTACCTCGGGAGCAGCCTCAGCTTCTGCGGCCTTCTTGGCAGCGGCGGTCGTGCGCTTGCGCGTGGTCGTTGCCTTGGCAGCCGTTGTTTTAGTCGCGGCAGCCTTGGTCGTCGTAACCTTCTTAGCGGTCGTCTTGCGGGTCGTGGTCTTTTTAACTGCGGGCTTTGCAGCGGGCTTGACCTCGGCCTCTGCCTCAGGAGCAACCTCAGCCTTCACCTCAGGCTCGGCCTTTGCGGACTCAGCTTCAACCGGCTTCTCCTCGTCCTTGGGCTCCTCAGCGGCCACCGGCTCAGCAACAACCTTAGGCTCGTCGACAACAGCCGCCGGCCTCTCAATCTCCGGATGCATAAAGAAGTACAGGTCCAGATACTTATCGGCCGAGCGCGTCCAGCTAAAGTCTTGGCTCATGGCCTGCGTGACCAGCTGGTTCCAGGCCTCGCGGTTATCCCAGAACAGGCGCGCCGCGCGGAAAACCGCATCGCCCATCTCGTCGCCGTTAAAGTTGCTAAACGAGAAGCCCGTGCCCTCGCCGGTAAACTCGTTGTACGGGACCACGGTGTCCTTCAGGCCACCGGTCTCGCGCACGATGGGCAGGGTACCATAGCGCATGGCGATGATCTGCGACAGGCCGCAGGGCTCAAACTTCGAAGGCATTAGGAACATGTCGGCGGCAGCATACATGCGCTGCGACAGCGCCGGATCGAACTCGATGCGTGCGGCCATGGTTCCGGGGTACTTGTCCTGGAAGTAGCGCAGGCCGTCCTCGTAGTCGCGGTCGCCAGTGCCCAATACGGCTACCTGAACGCCGCCGGCCAGGATGCGGTCGAGCGCGTACATGACCAGGTCCAAGCCCTTCTGGCGCGTCAGACGCGTGACCATGACCATGAGCGGACGGTCGTCGCGAACCTCGAGCCCCAGCTCTTCCTGCAGCTTGGCCTTGCACACGGCCTTGCCAGAACGGTCCTTGACGGTGTAGTTTGCGGCAATGCGCTTGTCGGTTGCCGGGTCAAAGCCCGCCACGTCAATGCCGTTCAAAATTCCCTGCAGCGCGTAGGAGCGCTCGCGCAGCACGCCGTCCAGGCCCTCGCCAAATTCGGGCGTCTGGATCTCGTTGGCATAGGTGGGGCTCACCGTAGTGATGGCGTCGGCATAGCGCAGCGCGCCCAGCATGTAGTTCACGCTGCAGGCGTCGCAACGCAGCTGCGAGGCGGCCGCGGGAATATGCGCCACGCCCAGGATGTCCTCCATCACGGTGTCGCTAAACTGGCCCTGGAACGCCACGTTGTGGATCGAGAACACGGTCTTGACGCGGTCGTACAGCGGCAGGCCCTGGTAGAACTCGCGCAAAAACACGGGCGCCAGCGCGGTCTGCCAGTCATTGCAGTGCAAGATGTCGCACTCAAAGCCGGCCGGCAGGTGCTGCAGGCTCTCGGTGATGGCCTTGGAGAAGAACGCAAAGCGCTCGCCGTCGTCAAAGAAGCCGTACGGATAGTCGCGCGCAAAGTAGCGCTCGTTGTCAACGAACATATAGGTGACGCCGTCGTGCTCGAGCTTCTCGAGACCGCAGTACTCGTTACGCCAGCCCAGGCTCACGTAAAAGTCGGAGAAGTGCTCCATCTGCGCCTTGTACTCGTCCTTGATGGTGGCGTACTTGGGCACCATCACGATGACCTCGGCGCCGGCGCGCACAAGCGCCGCAGGCAGCGAGCCCGCCACGTCGCCCAGGCCACCGGTTTTAACAAACGGTGCGCACTCGGCCGAGGCAAACACGATCTGCATCTTTTTGCTGGAATCAGCCATATTGTCTCCCATGTTGCAATTCGAGAATAGCCGCCTGGCGCTAACCGGGCGGCTATTCTACATGTTACGAGCGATGTTGCGGTGCCAACGTTAACGTACGATGGTGGTGTCGGAAGTTAACGGAGCCTTGCCCAGCACCAGGATATTCTCGGGCGTGCCGCGAAGCTCGGTGTTGGTGGGAACCACGTTGTTCTTGTCAAGGATGGCGTTTTCGACGCGGGCGCCGCTCTTGATGATGCAGCTTTGGTTGATGATCGAGTTGGTCACCGATGCGCCTTCCTCGACCACGACGCCGCGCGACAGGATCGAGTTGCGCACGGTGCCCTTGATGATGCAGCCGGCCGAGATGATCGAGTTGCACGCGTGGCTGCCGGTCGCGTAGCGCGAAGGCGGCACGTCGTGGGCCTTGGTCAGGATCGGGCGCTCGGGGTCGAAGAGCTGGTCGGCCACGGTCTGGTCGAGCAGGTCCATGCTGCGACGGTACAGCGACTTCTCGCTAAACACGCCCACGACCTCGCCCTTGTACTCGTAGCTGCACACGTCGATGTTGCCAAAGTCGCCCTGGAGTGCCTCGAGCAGGTCCAGATAGTCGGCGGCCTGATAGTGATCGATGATCTCGAGCAACGTCTCGCGGTTGACGATGCAGCAGTCCATAGAGGCGTTGTCGCCGTACACGACGCCAGCGCTCACGCCCGTCAGGCGGCCGTTCTCGTTGATCTGCAGCTTGGTCTCGTCATCGACGTTGCGCGTGGCCTTGCAGTACACCACGGTCATCTGGGCACCGGAGTTCTCGTGCGCGTCGATGATGGTGTTGAGGTCCATGTTAAAGATAATGTTGGTGCCCATCATCACAACGTAGGGCTTGTCCGAGCGCTGGAACAGCGTCTTGTTGGAGATGATGTCGCGCAGCAGGAAGCGCATGCCGCCCTTGGTGGTGCCATACGCGTTGCCGGGGACCATGAACAGGCCGCCCTTCTTGCGGTCCAGGCCCCAGTCCTTGCCCGAGCCCACGTGGTCGATCAGCGAGCGGTAGTTACCCGGCATGACGACGCCGACGGTCTTAATGCCGGCATTCATCATGTTGGACAGCGGGAAGTCGATCAGGCGGTAGCGGCCCAAAAACGGAACGGACGCGATGGGGCGATCCTTGAGCAGCACGCTGCCGTAGGTCGAAGAGTAGTTAGCGGTGATATAACCGATGGCCTTGCGATTGATCATCGGATCATTCCCCCTTCCCGATAACGACGTCATTTCCAACGACGGCCGTATCCTTGGTGGTATCGACAGAGCCGAGCTTCACGCCCTCTTCGACCGTGGAGTTCTCGCCCAAAATAGCGCGGCAGATGTGCGCTCCGCTCTTAACGTGCGCACCCGGCAGCAGCACGGAGTCCTCGACCACGGCGCGCTCCTCGATGATGACATCGGTCGAAAGAATCGAGTGGCGAGCGGTGCCGTAGATCTTACAGCCGTTGGAGACCAGGCAGTCGTCCAGACGGCCGTCCGGGCCAATGTAGTGCGGCGGACGCGTGGTGATGTTGGACATGATGGGGAAGTGCTTGTCAAACAAATCGAACTCGGGGTTGTTGCCCAGCAGGTCCATCGAGGTCTCGTGGAAGCTGGCGATGGTGCCGACGTCCTTCCAAAAGCCGTGGAACTCGTAGCTGTACAGGCGCTTGTTCTCGCCGAGCAGCTTGGGGATGATGTCCTTGCCAAAGTCGTGGCTCGAGCGCTGGTCCAGAGCGTCCTCCTCGAGCGCCTCGATCAGCACGTCGGCCGAGAAAATGTAGATTCCCATGGAGGCGAGGTTCGAATCGGGCTTATCGGGCTTCTCGGTGAACTTGGTGATGCGGCCGTCCTCGGGGTCGGTGGTCAGGATGCCAAAGCGGCTGGCCTCTTCCCACGGCACGGGCATAACGCTCACCGTGAGGTCGGCGTTGTTCTCAATGTGCGTCTTGAGCATCTTGCGGTAATCCATGCGATACAGGTGATCGCCCGAAAGAATCAGGACGTACTTGGGGTCGTTGGCCTTGATGTAGTCGAGGTTCTGGGTAATGGCGTCGGCCGTGCCCGCATACCAGGCGCCACCGGTCTGCGTCTCGTACGGCGGCAGGATCGAGACGCCGCCGTCGCGGCTGTCCAGATCCCAGGCCTCGCCAGAGCCCACATAGGCATGCAGCAGGTAGGGGCGATACTGCGTCAGAACGCCCACCGTGTCGATGCCCGAGTTGGAGCAGTTGGAGAGCGAAAAGTCGATAATGCGGAACTTGCCACCAAAGCTAACCGCCGGCTTAGCGATCTTTTGGGTAAGTGCCCCCAATCGGCTGCCCTGTCCTCCTGCGAGGAGCATCGCGATGCATTCTTTCTTACTCATCGATTTCTCCTTCTGTCATCGATGTTCCTAAACCCATTAGCGACGGGCGCGGCGCAACGTCACGCCCGTCGAATAATGCCGTGCTGGCATAGGGGAGTTCGCGCGCCTTTACGCGTGCCAGATCTCGTCGCGGTACTCGCGAATGGTGCGGTCGCTCGAGAACCAGCCCGAGGAGGCGGTGTTGAGCAGGGCCTTGCGGTTCCAGGTCTCCTGGTCGCCGTAGCTGTTCGTGAGCTTCTCCCAGGCGTCGACATAGCTGCGGAAATCGGCCATAACCAGGTCGGGGTCGTTGTTGTTCATGAGCTCGTTGTAGATGCTCTCGAAGTTGCCCGAAAGACCCGCAAAGGTGTTGTCCTTGAGCTCGTCCATCACGCGGCCCAGACGCTCGCGGTCGCCGTTGAGGGTATCCCACGCAAAGTAGCTGTTGGATGCCCAGAGCTGCTCAACCTCGGGAGCGGTCAGGCCAAAGATGGCCTCGTTCTCGCGTCCGGCCAGGTCGGCGATCTCGATGTTGGCGCCGTCGAGGGTACCCAGCGTAATGGCACCGTTCATCATGAGCTTCATGTTGGACGTGCCCGAGGCCTCCTTGCCGGCCGTGGAGATCTGCTCCGAGATTTCGGCGGCGGGGTAGATGAGCTGGGCGTTGCTCACGCGGAAGTTGGGGATAAAGCAGACCTTCATGACCTCGTTGACGCGCGGGTCGTTGTTGATGACATCGGCCACGGAGTTAATAAGACGGATGGTCTCCTTGGCAAAGGTGTAGCTCGAGGCGGCCTTGCCGCTAAAGATGAAGGTCGTCGGCGTCACGTGGAAGTTAGGATCGGCGATGCGACGGTTGTAGATGTCCATCACCTTCATGATGTTCATGAGCTGGCGCTTATAGGCGTGGAAGCGCTTAACCTGAACATCGAAGACGGTGTTGGGGTCAATGACCAGACCGGTCTCAGCCTTGACGTAGGCGGCCAGACGCTCCTTATTGGCGCGCTTGGACGCGCCCACGGCCTTCAAGAACTCGGTGTCGTTTTGGAAACCTTTAAGCTTCTCCAGCTCAAAGGCGTCCTTCAGCCAGCCGTCGCCAATGGCCTCGGTCACGAGCTTGGCATAGGTGGGGTTGGCCTCGGCAAAGAAGCGACGGTGCGAGATACCGTTGGTCTTGTTGTTGAACTTCTCGGGCGTCAGGGCGTAGAAGTCCTTGAGCACGATGTTCTTGATGATGTCGGAGTGGATCTTGGCCACGCCGTTGACGCTGTGGCTGCAGATCACAGACAGGTTGGCCATGCGAATCTCGCCGTCCCACAGAATGGCGGTCTGGCGCAGACGCTCCTGCCAGCCCTCCTGCGTGGTGTCGAACGACTCGTGCCAACGACGGCTGATCTCGTCGATGATCTGGTACACGCGGGGGAGGAGCTTGGAGAACGTGCCGATGGGCCACTTCTCCAGAGCCTCGGGCAGGATGGTGTGGTTGGTGTAGCTCACGACCTGCGTCACGATGTTCCAGGCGTCATCCCACTCGAGCTTCTTCTCGTCGATGAGGATGCGCATGAGCTCGGGGCCGCACATGGCGGGGTGTGTGTCATTGGTATGGATGGCAACAAACTGCGGCAGCAGCTCCCAGTTCTCGCCGTGCTCCTTCTCAAAGGTGTCGAGCAGGCTGTAGATGCCGGCCGAGACAAACAGGTACTCCTGCTTCAGGCGCAGCAGACGGCCGTGTTCGCCGGCGTCGTTGGGGTAGAGGATGGCGCTGATGGCCTCGGCCTCGGCGCGCTCCGCATCTGCCAGGGCGTAGTCGCCGCGGTTGAAGGCCTCCAGATCGAAGTGCTCCTCGACCGGCTCGGCGGCCCAGACGCGCAGCTTGTTGACGGTCTCGCCGGCATAGCCCACCACGGGGATGTCGTAAGGGACGGCCAGGATGTCCTGCGTGTCCACGGTGCGGTAGAACGTGCGGCCGTTCTCCTCAAAGCCCTCAACATGGCCACCAAACTTGATGGTCACGGCCTTGTCCTGACGGCGGACCTCCCAGGGATAGCCATGGGTGAGCCACTCGTCGGTGGCCTCGACCTGGCTGCCGTTGACAATCTCCTGCTTAAACAGGCCGTAGCGGTAGCGCATGCCGTTGCCGTAGCCGGCAATGCCCTCGGCTGCCATGGAATCCAGGAAGCACGCGGCCAGACGGCCCAGGCCACCGTTGCCCAGTGCCGGATCGGGCTCCTGGTTCTCGATGACGGAAAGGTCGAAGCCCATGTCGTCGAGCGCCTCCGCGACCATGCCGCGCACGCCAAAGTTGAGCAGGTAGTTGTCGAGCAGGCGGCCGATCAAAAACTCGATTGAGAAGTAGTACACGCGCTTCTTGCCCTCGGCGGCAACACGGGCGTCGCTGGTGGTGGCAACGGTGCGCGCCTTCTCGGCCACGAGCTTGGCCAGGGCGTTAAAGCGGTCGAGGTCGCTGGCGGCCTCGACGCTCTTGCCGCTGATGCTCATGACGGCTTCGCGATAGAGCTCGGTAAACTCCTGCTTGTTGTCGAAGATCTTATTCATACGTTCCTTTCCCCCGGGGATGTTTCTCCCGGAACGGTTATGACTTGTATCCTACGCCCCATCGGGGCGGGTAATGACAGTGGTAACGTCTTTGTTACGCTTTCTTGGCAGGAGCCTTAACAGCAGCTGCCTTGGCCTTGGGAGCAGCCTTTTTGGTGGCTGTCTTCTTGGCCGTGGTGGACTTGGCCGAAGCCTTGGCAGCGGGCTTTGCGGCGGCCTTCGCCTTAACCGGAGCCTTCCTAGCAGCCGCAGGCTTGGGCTTTACCGAGGACGTGCGCTTGCGCGTCGCCTTCTTGGGCTCCTCGACCACGGGCGGTTTATAGCTGCTGGGACCGCGGCGCTTAAGCACCACACCTGCCAGGCCGGGCACCTTCATCTCGATGGAGTCCATCTGCCCGTTCCAGGGATAGGGCTCGCTCGAGCAGGTGTAGGGCTCCTCACCGGCATAGCCGCTGCCGCCAAACTCGGGACGGTCGGAATCGAAGATGACCTCCCAGTCACCCTCGCGCGGCACGCCCACGCGGAAGCTCTCGTAGCTCGCCGGATCAAAGTTGATCAGGATCACCAGGTCGTCATCGACGTCCTCGCCCTGACGCACAAAGCTCACGATGGACTGCTTGAAGTTGTCCGCGTCGATCCAGGTAAAGCCGTCGTCGGTGTAGCCGCGCTCGTACAGGGCAGGCTCGGCGGTGTACAGGTGGTTGAGCGCCTTGATAAACGCCTGATGATGACGATGGGTCTCGTACTCCTCGGTCAGGAACCACTGGATGGACTCGTAGTAGCGCCACTCAATAAACTGGCCGATCTCGTTGCCCATAAAGTTGAGCTTGGCACCGGGGTGCGTCATCTGGTAGAAGGCCAGCGTGCGCAGGCCGGCAAACTGGCGCCACCAGTCGCCCGGCATGCGGCCGATCAGCGAGCACTTGCCGTGCACGACCTCGTCATGGCTGAGCGGGCAGATGAAGTTCTCGGTAAAGGCATACATGATGGAGAACGTGAGCAGCCCGTGGTTGCCGGGGCGCCACGGAAAATCGCTCTGCATGTAGTGCAGGGTGTCGTTCATCCAGCCCATGTCCCACTTGTAGTGGAAGCCCAGGCCGCCGTCCTGCGGCGGGTAGGTCACGAGCGGCCACGCGGTGGACTCCTCGGCCATCATCATCACGTCGGGGTAGTGGGTCTCCACGGCGCAGTTGACCTGGCGGATAAACGCGCTGGCGTCAAGATCCTCCTCGGTACCGTACTTGTTGAACTTCTTTTGGCCCGGATCGTCGACGCCAAAGTTGAGGTACAGCATACTGGACACGCCGTCCATGCGGATGCCGTCCACGTGGAAGTTCTCGAGCCAATACAGCACGTTGGAGACCAGGAAGGAGCGGACCTCGCCGCGAGCGAAGTCAAACTTGTGCGTGCCCCAGTTGGGGTGAATCTCGTGCTCAAACAGCATGTGACCGTTAAAGGTGGCAAGGCCGTGGGAGTCGGCGCAAAAACCACCGGGTACCCAGTCCATGATCACGCCGATGCCAGCCTCGTGGCACGCATCGATAAAGTGCATGAGCTGCTGAGGGTTGCCGTAGCGCGAGGTGGCGGCGTAGTAGCCGGTCGTCTGGTAGCCCCAGGAGCCATCGAAAGGGTGCTCCATAAGCGGCATGACCTCGATATGCGTATAGCCCATGTCGCGCACGTAGTCCACGAGCTCCACCGACAGGTCGTCGTAGGTGTAAAACTCGCCGCGCTGCGCGGGGAAGGGATCCATGGGGCCGGGGTAGTTGCCGTACTCGTCGGGCTCGCCCTGCGGCGCGTCGCCGTGGCGCTTCCACGAGCCAATATGCACCTCGTAGATGTTGAGCGGCTGTGACATGTGGTTGTGGCCGGCTCGGCGCTTGAGCCACGCGGCGTCGTTCCACTTGTAGCCATCGAGAGTCCACAGCACGCTAGCGGTACCCGGAGGGCACTCGGCCTTAAAGGCGTACGGATCGGCCTTATAGAGCTTCTCGCCCTCGTTGGTCTCGATGAGATATTTATAGAGCTGGCCCTGCTCGGCGCCAGGAATAAAGCCTTCCCAAATAGCGCTCGTATGCACGGGCACCAGCGGGTTGGCTTGTTCATCCCAGTCGTTAAATTCGCCAATGACATGGACGCTCTTTACGTCGGGCGCCCAAACGCAAAAGCGCCAGCCGCGCGTGCGCTGCTGCGTGTCAGGATGCGCGCCCATCTTTTCCCAGCTGCGCTCCCACGTGCCGATGCCAAACAGATAGACATCGTCCTTGGTGAGCTCCGGTGCGTGCGGAGCCGGTTTGCGGGTTGCGGGCTTTTTAGCCGTTGGCTTTAGCTTTGTATCGCTCACGTTTGATCCCATCATGACGCGGCAGCGTGTTGCCTTGGTGACTAGATGCGAAAGGTCCAAGGCTGCACGAATCGAAGGGACGGCGAAGTTTCTGTGATTCGTTCCACCTCGCGTGCTCGGTGGAACTTTCCGCAGAAACTACGATAACACCTGTGCGTTAGTTTTATGGACGAAAGCGGATTTGCGGGGGCGTTTAATCGGTAAGCGACATGTTTATACCACTGGCAGAATTACCGTGGTAAAACTCTTGACAGTTTTATCAATTTGGGTTTCAAAATTGTCTGTCTGACGTTTGGTAAAACGTTTTTAGCAGGATGTTTACTATTTGATATCGAAAGGTACGTTTATGTCCCATACCGCCGCTCCCAAGGTTGCTTTTATTTTCGATTGCGACGGCACGCTGGTAAATAGCACCCCCGTTTGGGCCTATGCCCAGCCCGAGTTATTGCACCGCCACGGGATTGACGTGACCGTGGATGACTTTGCCCAATTTGAGCACCTGTCGCTGGAGGACGAATGCCAGGCCTACCACGACACGTGGGGCATTGGCGCGAATGGCGAGGAACTGTATCGCGAGCTGGGCGAGATTTTGATCGATGGATACTCCAAGGTGCCGCCGCGCGAGGGCCTCCTGGCATTTTTGGAGCAGGCAAAGGCGGCGGGCATCGCCATGTGCGTGGCTACGTCCACGCCGGCCGAGCTGGTTAAGTCTGCGCTTGCGGGCGCTGGGCTCGACGCTTACATGGAATTTGTTACAACGACGGGCGAGGCAGGACGCTCCAAGCAGTTCCCCGACGTATACGAGCTGGCGCTGCGCCGCCTGGAGGAGCGCTATGGGCACAAGTTTGAGCGCGCTTGGGTGTTTGAGGACGCCGTGTTTGGCCTCAAGAGTTCTGGCACCGCAGGCTTTAATCGAGTGGGCATCTATGACCCGCATGGCCGTATGAAGCGCGACGAGGTTCGCGACAACTGCGATATCTTTATCGACAGCTACGAGGAGCTTGACCTGGCCCGCGTGCTTTCGTTTGAGGGTTAGGCGAGGGCTGTGGCTTGCAAGGTATTAGTGGTCTGCGGCTCGCCCGTGGTGGCGAGTGCGGATCTGTTACGTAGGCTAGCAGGGGAGTGCGACCACGTTGTCGCCGTGGACCGCGGGCTTGACGCGCTGCTGGGCGCCGGCCTGGGCTGCGACGTGTATGTGGGGGATGCCGACACGGTAAGCGACGAGGGACGCGCTCTGGTCGATGCCGCTGTCGATTTTGAAGTAGAACGCCACAACCCCTACAAGGACTATACCGATCTGGCACTGGCGCTCGATTCGGTCCGCCGTCGTTGGCCGGGTGCCGAAGTGGTTGCGACCTGCGCCACCGGCGGCCGTCCGGACATGGCGCTTTCCGTACTGGGGCTGCTTGCAGGCTATGAGGATGCCCCTGTCTGGATTGCCGAGGACAAGGTGGTCGCTCGCATCCTCCACGCGGGCGAATCGTGGACTATCGAGGGCTCCGAAGGCAAGACGTTCTCCATAATCGCAATCGCCCCCAACACCGAGGTAAGCGAACACGGACTAGAGTGGGAACTAGATCACGCCCCGCTGGGTTTGTTGGCCGACACGGGCATCAGCAACGTCGTCAGGGGTACGGACAAGATCCAAGTCCATACCGGCACCGCCATCGCTTACCTCTACAAGTAAGGTCTATCGCATCAGGGTTTTATCGGGACGGTGGATAGAAATAAGCGCTCGAAGAGTGATTATTTCTGCCCCGTCCCAGGAAAACCCGTAAGTAAGAGATTCAACCCAAAAAAGTCCTTGCATCAAAGAAAGTCTTCCCCTATAGTATCTCCTCGTCACGGGGGCGTAGCTCAGCTGGGAGAGCGCTTGACTGGCAGTCAAGAGGTCAGGGGTTCGATCCCCCTCGTCTCCACCATCGTGAATGCAAGGCCTTCGGAATTCCGAAGGCCTTTTTTCATGCCAAAACACCATGCGCTACAAAGCCCCCTACGTCAACAAAAAGTTGCACAATTTATTTCCCATGTCTGTACGTAGTTTGTTAGACAAACGCGATTATCGGCGCAGCTCGCTGCTTCATTTGGGCTTCAGGAACGCCCCCAATCACCGCCAGTACCTCAATAACCTGCATCAACGTGAACAACATCCCAAAACAACCCCATTAAGCACACTAAATGAACGATATGTTGTTCACCACAAGACAAATCAGTTTCGTTATCAGCTTGTGCTAGGATACCTAACGTTACATGAGTTCAACTGTGCTCACGGCTCCAGCAAGCCATAAAGCGCAGGGTCGATCAGCATCCGGCCGTAACGGCGGTGCCAGAAAAACCACGAGCTCCAATAGCGTCGTCATGCGTATCGCATCGAATGACTTTGTTCTTGTCTATGATCAGGCTGTTGTTTCGAATCGATATTTCATGACAAAACGCAGCAGTCGTACAGCTGTTTGCGTGCGGTCCAGTTTTGTACCCGCTTGACTGGGCTGCACGCAGCCAGCTGGGGGCGCGGTCTTTTTGCGATACACGTCCGCGTCTCTAGCAGCTGCGTTTATACATACCGTTCACGGTGGGGCAGAGCCACGTGCTTGTCTAACTGGGCTCAGGGTTTGAATATGGAGCGCCTTCGCGCACAAGCGCCCTGGCGAAGCCATACCCAAACCCCGTGAGCCACACGTAAGACAGCAAGGGGGTGATGCTCGTGTGGTATGTGATTCAGGTCATTAACGGTCGCGAAGACGTAATGCGCGAGCGCATTGAGCGTGTGGTGCCGCCTAGCGCCATGCAGGAGCTCTTTTATCCCCAATATCAGACCGAAATCAAGGTACACGGCGAATGGGTTAACACAACCAAGCCGTTGTTCCCCGGTTATCTCATCTGCGATACGGCAGACCCCCGCACTGTGCAACAGTATTTACTGCGCATGGATGGCTTTGCCCGGGTGCTTTCCCAGGACGGTCAGTTTGTGCCGCTGGCAAAAGAAGAGGTCCAGCTTATTGGCGGCTTTACGCATAGGGGAGACCGCGTAGTGCCCATGAGCGAGGCCCTAAAAGACGGTGACCGGGTCGTAGTGATGGCAGGTCCGCTGTTGGGCCACGAAGGCCTTATCAAAACCATTAATAGACGCAAGAGCACTGCTTATTTGGAGCTCAACCTGTGCGGCCGACGCGTAACCACTCGTGTTGGCCTCGCCGTGCTTTCAAGCGAGCAGCGCATCATGCGCAACCTAAAAAAGGCGATCGCCTAGCTGCTGGCGGTCACCACACAGAACAGGGAGGATCCCCGACCCGGGGACGAAGAGTTAGAAGAGAACGTGTCGGATGAAACTCAATTTGCAACGGATGCGCCCGCGGGGGCGGCGCTCATTGCTCAGGCCATGGACCGGCGCGAGGGCGTCGGCCGTTACAAGGCCATGCAATCCATCATGGACTGGGATCGTTCGCGCCTGGCCTACCGCGCCGTTAAGCGCGCCTTTGACGTCGTGTTCAGTGGCTGCGTGCTTGCCGTCATCGCCGTCCCCAGCCTTGTGCTTGCCGCGGCCATCCGCCTAGAGAGCGAGGGCAACCCCTTCTACAGCCAGATCCGAGTGGGACAGACCCGCCCCGACGGAAGCCTGACCACGTTCCGCATGTGGAAGTTCCGCTCCATGTACAGGGACGCCGACGAGCGCCTCGCCGAGCTCAAGGAGCGCAACGAGATCGCCGGCGCCATGTTCAAGATGAAAGAGGACCCCCGCGTCACCAGAATCGGCAGGTTTATCCGCAAGCACTCCATCGACGAGTTCCCGCAGTTCCTGAATGTGTTCTTGGGTCAGATGTCCGTGGTGGGCCCGCGTCCGCCGCTGCCGAATGAGGTGGCGGAGTACACCGAGTACGACCTGCAACGGCTCGCCGTGAAGCCAGGCATCACCGGACTCTGGCAGGTTACGGAGCGCAACTCCACCGGTTTCGACGGCATGGTCCGCCGGGACCTCGAGTACATAGCCAAACGCGGAATCGTCATGGACCTCAAGATTGTCCTCCTTACGGTTCTGGAGGTCTTCAACGGAAGCGGTGCGTACTAATGCCTAACTTTAATACCCGATTCGAATCGGAGAAGAAAATGAAGATTGCCGTCGCCGGAACCGGCTACGTCGGCCTGTCCCTCGCCGTCCTGCTCTCGCAGCATAACGAGGTGCACGCGCTGGACATCGTGCCCGAGAAGGTCGCGAAGATCAACAACTACGAGTCGCCCATCCAGGACGACGAGATTGAGCGCTTCCTGGCGGAGGCTAAGGCGGGGGAGCGAGGCCTCGACCTGCACGCCACCGTCGACGCGGCCGAGGCCTATACGGGCGCCGACTACGCCGTCATCGCAACGCCCACCAACTACGACTCGGACAGAAACTTCTTCGACACGAGCTCCGTCGAGGCCGCCATCGCCGCCGTGCGGTCGGTGAACCCGGACGCGTGGATCGTCATCAAGTCGACGATCCCCGTCGGCTACACCGCAGGCCTGCGTGAGAAGCTAGGCGACAGCAAGATCTTCTTCAGCCCGGAATTCCTGCGCGAGAGCAAGGCACTCTACGACAACCTGCACCCCAGCCGCATCGTGGTTGGCGCGCCTAAAGACGACGCTAACGCCGTCGCAGCTGCCGAGCGCTTCGCACGCCTGCTCGCCCAAGGGGCGGACCCCGCGGAGCTCGAGCGCGTGAACGCCGACGGCACCGTGGGCATCCCCGAGCTCGTGCTGGGCACCACCGAGGCCGAGGCCGTGAAGCTGTTCGCCAACACCTACCTGGCGCTGCGCGTGGCCTACTTCAACGAGCTCGACACCTACTGCGAGGTCCGCGGCCTCAACACCCGCGACGTCATCGACGGCGTGTGCCTGGAGCCGCGCATCGGCAGCCACTACAACAACCCCAGCTTCGGCTACGGCGGCTACTGCCTGCCCAAGGACACCAAGCAGCTGCTGGCCAACTACAGGGACGTGCCGCAGAACCTGATCGAGGCCATCGTGGAGGCCAACCGCACCCGCAAGGACTTCGTGGCAGACGAGGTGCTGCAGATGGTGTGGGACCGCGTGTACGAGGGCAAGCCGAAGCCGGTCGTGGGCGTCTACCGCCTGACGATGAAGTCCAACTCCGACAACTTCCGCGCGAGCTCCATCCAGGGCGTCATGAAGCGTGTGAAGGCCAAGGGCGTGCCCGTTGTGGTCTACGAGCCCACGCTGGATGCGCCGGAGTTCTTCGGGTCCGAGGTCACGCACGACTTGGAGGCCTTCAAGGCCGGCTGCGACGTGATCGTCGCTAACCGCTGGAGCGACGAGCTCGCGGACGTGGCGGGCAAGGTCTATACACGCGACCTGTTTAAACGAGACTAGGTGGAATGAATGGCAGATAGAAAAGTCCTCGTCACCGGAGCCGCCGGCTTTATTGGCGCGTTCCTCGTCAAGAAGCTGCTCGAGGAGGCCGATGACATGATCGTCGGCCTCGACAACCTCAACAGCTACTACGACCCCGGCATCAAGGACGCCCGCCTTCGCATGCTGGCCGAGGCCGACACCAAAGGTCGCTTCACCTTCGTGCGCGGCGACCTGTGCGACTCCGCCCTCATCGAGCGTCTGTTCGCGGAGAACGGCTTTGATGTCGTTGTGAACCTTGCCGCGCAGGCGGGCGTCCGCTACTCCATCGAGAACCCGCGCGCCTACCTTGAGAGCAACCTCGTGGGCTTCTTCAACGTGCTTGAGGCCTGCCGCCACCACCCCGTAAAGCACCTGGTCTATGCGAGCTCCAGCTCGGTTTACGGCGGGAACAAGAAGGTGCCGTTCTCCGAGGAGGACCGCGTGGACTCGCCGGCGTCGCTCTACGCCGCCACCAAGAAGTCCAACGAGCTCATGGCCGCCGCCTACTCCAAGCTCTATTCCATCCCGGCGACCGGCCTGCGCTTCTTCACCGTGTACGGCCCCATGGGCAGGCCCGACATGGCCTACTTCGGATTCACCGAGAAGCTGCGCCGCGGCGACACCATCAAGATCTTCAACATGGGCGACTGTCGCCGCGACTTCACCTACGTCGACGACATCGTCGAGGGCGTGAAGCGCGTCATGGACGCCGCGCCCGAGGTGAAGATGGGCGAGGACGGGCTGCCGCTCGCCGCCCACCGCGTCTACAACATCGGCAACTCGCACCCCGAGAACCTGCTCGGCTTCGTCGACACGCTGCAGCGCGTGCTGGTGGAGGAAGGCGTGCTCCCGGTCGACTACGACTTCGAGTCCCACAAGCAGCTCGTGCCGATGCAGCCCGGCGACGTACCCGTTACCTACGCCGACACAACGGCACTCCAGCGCGACCTGGGCTACAAGCCCGCGACCCCTCTCGAGGATGGCCTGCGCGCATTCGCGAAGTGGTATCGCGAGTACTACGTCACCGTCAAGGAGTAACGCTGTATATGTGCAATGACGAAGAAATTCGTGTATTTCAAAATAATCTTTGTCTTCCTGGACGCGTTGATGTGATGGGTGCCCCCGTTGACCCGTGGACCATAGATCAGACCCTCGAAGCGACCGATACCTTCATCAAGGAGGGGCGCTTCGCCCACCTGATCGGCGTGAACGCCGACAAGCTGCTGCAGATGCGCGATGACCCCGAGATGGACGCGTGCGTGCGCCGCTGCGAGATCGTGAACGCCGATGGCGCGTCCATGGTCATGGCCGCCAGGAAGCTGGGGGTTGACCTGCCCGAGCGCGTGGCAGGCATCGACCTAATGTGGGAGCTGTGCGGGCTGGCCGAGCGCGAGGGGCACAGGGTCTACCTGCTGGGCGCCAAGGCCGAAGTGGTCGTAAAGACCGCAGAGGTACTGTCCGAGAGGTATCCCAATATGGTCCTCGCTGGCTACCGAGACGGCTACTTCGGCGACGACGAGTTCGACACCGTGGTCACTGAGGTTGAGCAGACTCAACCCGATATCGTGTTCGTGGGCATCACCTCACCCAAGAAAGAACGCCTGATCGAGCGTTTCCGCGAGCTGGGCGCCAAGGGCGCTTTCGTGGGCGTGGGGGGCTCGTTCGACGTCGTCTCCGGCAACATCCCGCGCGCCCCGATGTGGATGCAGCGCGCAAACCTGGAGTGGCTCTTCCGCATGATGCAGGAGCCCAAGCGCTTGGTGAAGCGCTACGTGGTCGGCAACACCCGTTTCTACATGCTTCTCCGTAAGGAAGCAAAGAGGAGCAAGGCCAATGGATAAGAAGAAAATCATGCTCGTCTTCGGCACCCGACCGGAGGCAATCAAGATGTGCCCGCTCGTCAACGAGCTGAAGGCGCGCAAGGATGAGTTCGAGACCGTCGTGACCGTGACGGGCCAGCACCGCGAGATGCTCGACCAGGTGCTGCGCGTCTTCGGCGTTACTCCCGACCACGACCTGGCGATCATGAAGCCCGCCCAGACGCTGTTCGACGTTACGT
>DAIMBN010000119.1:0-2022 GCA_036718335.1 Coriobacteriaceae bacterium | reverse complement strand
GCCTTCCTCGTCGGCAACCAGGTCCATGACGGCGACCTTGGTGCCGTCCTGCTTGAGCGTAACGCTGCCTACCTTGTCGCCAACATGCACCGTGCCCGAAAGATCGTCGTAGCTAACCTTTTCGGTCACCTCGCCGGCAAGGGAAAACACGGTCGCTTGCGCCGTAGGATCGGCGAGCGTGGCGTCGATCGTCTTATCCGTCCAGTCGGTTTGACTGATGCGCGCCATAAGCGGGTTGCCGTTGGCGGTCTTTTCCTGCGTGTTGGCGATTGCGACCGCCGCCTTGTGACCGTAGTACCAATTGGCAAGGGTTGCGGTATCGGTAAAGCGCTGGTCGGTGGTGGTGGAGTTCAAAACGACGGTGTAGATCTCGTCGCCGTCGCGGTTGTAGGCGCTCGTAAAGCAATAGCCCGCGTCGTCGGTGGTGCCGGTCTTGCCACCGATGTTGCCATCTTGGCCCAGCAAATAGTTATGCGTGTCCATGGAATGCGAATGGTCGGTGCCGTCGGCGCCCGTGACCTCGATCCAGGAATCCTCGCTCGCTACGACCTCGCGGATCGTGTCGTTTTTCATGGCCTCCTGCATCATCAGCGCTACGTCGTGTGCGGTTGAGTGCATATCGCCAGCCCACTCATCAAAGTCCAGACCATGCGGGTTTTCAAAAAGCGTACCGGTGCAGCCGAGCTTCTTAGCGCGCTCGTTCATGGCCTTCACAAATGTGGCCTCGGCGTCTTTGGTCTTAGGGTCGATCTTCTTGCCCACATATTCGGCGAGCACGATGGCGGCGTCGTTGCCCGAGGGAATCATCAGGCCGCGCAGCGCCTGCTCCACGGTAAGCTTGTCGCCTTCGAGCAAGCCGGCGGTCGAATTGCCCACGGTGGCTGCGGCGTTGCTCACCGTGACCTTCTCGTCCATCTTGCAATTCTCGACGGTTAGGATTGCGGTCATGACCTTGGTGATCGAGGCAATCTTGACCTGCTCATCGGCGTCGCGGGCATAGTAGACGGTGCCGTCTTTGCCCATGACGAGGGCATTGGTCGCATCGATATCGGGCAGGTTTTCGGCCGTGATACCGCGCACATCGGCGGTTTTGCCGCAAACATTGTCGGTCGTGAGCACTTGGGCGCCGGCGACGGTGGGCACGCCAGCGGCAAGGGCGATAGCGCAGACAAAGCCGGCGGCAAGCTGGGCTGAGCGCTTTGCAAAAGGGGTGAGGGACTTCACGGATTTCGCTTTCGACGGGATGGTCTCTTCTGAAACTAGAGTATATCGTTTGCCGGCGTCGGCGATCATCGCGTGCGCGCTTGGCCCACATCCGCACCCGAACGGGCACAAGGGTGCTTAAGGCCGACTTAATCACCCACGCTTGTTGTGTGTGGCGTGCGTCGCCTCAGGCATAATGGAGCGCGAGAGGAGCACGCATGAACGAGCGCATTTTGGTAGTTGATGACGAGAAGGCCATCGCCGACTTGGTTGGCATCTACCTTACAAAAGAGGGCTTTGATGTCCAGATTGCCTATAGCGGGGCCGATGCTGCCAAGGCGATTTTGGAGCAGGAGTTCGATCTGGCGCTGCTTGATGTCATGCTGCCCGATATCGATGGGTTTGAGCTGCTGCGTACGATCCGTTCCAGCCATACCTATCCCGTGATCATGCTGACGGCGCGCGATGCCCAGCAAGACAAGATCGGGGGCCTTTCGCTTGGCGCGGACGATTACGTGGTTAAGCCGTTCCGTCCGCTGGAGCTCATCGCGCGCGTGCACGCTCAGCTTCGCCGCTACACCAGCTACGGTAGCCGTGCACAGGCGGCTGAGTCGCCGACCATTCAGCTCGACGGCTTGGAGATCAACCGCGATGCTCGTTCCGTGACAGTGGACGGTTCACCGGTTCGCCTCACGCCCACCGAGTATTCAATCTTGCTGTATCTGGTCGAGCATCGCGGCAGCGTGGTGGCCGTGGAGGACCTGTTCCGTGCGGTGTGGAACGAGGATTTTATGCCCGGCTCCAACAATACGGTGATGG
>DAIMBN010000118.1:0-2055 GCA_036718335.1 Coriobacteriaceae bacterium | reverse complement strand
TCCGTCTGGCCCAGCAGGGCATGACGATGATCGTCATCACGCACGAGATGAACTTCGCCCGCCGCGTTGCCGATCGCGTCGTGTTTATGGCCGACGGCCAGATCGTGGAAACCGGCACACCCGACGAGTTCTTCGACCATCCCCAGACCAAGCGCGCCCAGGACTTCCTCAACTCCATCAAGGGCCACTAACCCAATTGCCACGCGGGGCAAATTCATCAGTAACATTTGCCCCGCGCCACCCCAGCACCATGTCCACCCGGATTCGAAAGCCGCACCCATGATCGGAACCCGCACCTCATCGTCCTACACCCCGCACGTCGACGTCGCCCCCGCCGACCGCCCACTCATCCTCGTCGCACCGCGCTGGGAAGAGGCAGAGCCGTTTTTAACCGAGATGCTCTCCCCCAACGAGGAAATCGCAAGTGTCTTTGTCGATGCCATCCTTGCCGCTGGCGGCCTGCCGCTGCAGATGTCCATCACCGAGGACATTGAGGTCATCCGTCATTACGTCGATATCGCCGACGGCATCGCCATTCCCGGCGGCCCCGATGTCAATCCCAAACGTTGGGGCGATGATCGACCCTACGACCCCACCCTCTGCTGCGAGATCCGCGATAGCTTTGAGTTTAAGCTGGTCGGCGAGGTGCTCCGCGCTAAAAAGCCGCTCTTTACCACCTGCCGCGGCACGCAGCTGCTCAACGTCGCCACCGGCGGCACGCTGTGCATGGACGTGCCGAGCCTGGGTGCTCGCGAGGGCCGCACGCAGTGGCGCCATACCCACGTGCTCAACGACCCCGTGCATCCCGTCGAGGTCGTACCGGGCTCGCTGCTGGAACGCGCGGTTGGCGGGCACAGGCTGATCCAGACCAACTCCGCACACCACTGCTGCGTCGACCGTCTGGGTAAAAGCACGCGCTTGGTCGCCAAAGCAACCGACGGCGTTCCCGAGTGCATCGAAGTCGAAGGCCAGCCATTCTGCCTGGGCGTACAATGGCATCCTGAGTACACGTGGAAGACGCTCGAGACCGACTTTAACCTCTGGAAGTCGTTTGTCGAGGCGGCAGCCAAGGTCAAGCAGGCCCGCTAGCTCGCAAACCACAAAACAGATAAGGGCGCCCCGCCGGCCACATGGTCCGGCGGGGCGCCCTTTTACCTATATGTAGCCGGCAAGCAGCCCAAGGCTCGCAAGCTCTTATTCAGCCGCCTCGCGCAGGGCCGACAACGTGGCCGCATATTGCTGCTGCAACGCATGCATTCCCTCGCGAGCGCCATCAACGGTATCGGCGCCGCGCAGCGCCTCGGTCACCACGACCGCCGGCTCGTACAGATTATCGAATCCCAGGTTCTGGCTCACGCCCTTGAGCGTGTGCGCTGCCATAAACGCACCTTCGGCGTCTCCTGCCGCCATGGCGGCCTCCAGCTTGTCCATGCTCTCGTCATCCAAAAACTTGAGGGCAAAGCGGGCAAGCATTTCCCCGCCCATCAGCCGAGCGCACGCGTCTTCATAATTAGCGCCGATCTTCTCATACGCCTCACGCATGGAAATCATGGATTAAAAACTCCTTTGGTCAAACTAAATCGTAGGAAACGCGACGACATCGGCGGGGCGTGCCAATGTCTCGGCAATTTGGTCTTGCACCTCGAGCAAACAGTCGAGCAGCAACGGGTTAAAGGTGCCGCACTTACCGTCCAGAACCATCTTGATCGCTTCCTCGTGCGGGATAGCGTCCTTGTACACGCGCACGCTCGTCAGGGCATCGTACACGTCGGCCACCGAAACCACCTGTGCGGCAATGGGAATTTCGTCGCCCTTAAGGCCATCGGGATAACCCTTGCCGTCCCAGCGCTCGTGGTGCCAACGCGCGATCTGGTACGCATATTCCATAAGCGCATTACCGACGTGATGGCGGCCCAGCTCAAGCAGCATGTCGGCGCCGATCGTGATATGCGTCTTCATAATCTCGAACTCCTCGGGCGTAAGGCGTCCGGGCTTGTTGAGAATCGCATCGTCAATCGACATCTTGCCGATATCGTGCAGCGCCGAAGCCAGGGC
>DAIMBN010000117.1:0-2066 GCA_036718335.1 Coriobacteriaceae bacterium | reverse complement strand
CGCTAAAGCACGGCGGGCAGTTGAGCAGGGTTCGCCCAGCGCCGCCAAACGCCAGCAGGTAGTTATAGAGCAGCTCGTCACCGCCGTTACCCACGCAGACATTCTCGCGCGCCACACCATGCCAAGCGGCCAGCTCGTCGCGCAGATCGTTGGACATGGGATCGGGATAGCGGTTGAGCGGTGTAGCGGCCAGGGCGGCGTCGACCGCCTCGCGCACGCCAGCCGGCACGGGATAAGTGTTCTCGTTGGCCGAAAGGTTGATGCGTGTGGGCGTAAAGTTGGGATCGTAGGGCTCAATGCCGGCCAAGTAGGGCTGGACGAGCTCCTTCATACGGGGCGTGAGCTCGGCCATATTAGGCCTCCTTGCCAGTCGCGCCGGCGCCATCCGCGCTTGCAGCCGCCAGGTCCACGCCCTCGGTAACCGTCGCCACGGCGTCGCCCGGCCAGGCAACCTTGGTCAGGTCGGCCGCAGCGAGCGACTCGGCGCTCACGGCATCCTCGCCCTGCTCCAACACGCGGCGGCGCAGCGCGGCGGAAAGCGCGTGTGCCCACAGACCCTCGGCCTCGGCTAGACGCTGCGTGGCGGGAGCGTCGGAGAGCAGGCCCTCGGGTGTATAGCAAATGACACTCGAGCGCTTGACGAACTCTTCGACCGAAAGCGGGTTGGAGAACATGGCCGTGCCGCCGGTCGGCAGCGTGTGGTTGGGGCCGGCAACATAATCGCCAAGCGGCTCGGAGCTCCAAGCGCCCACAAAGATGGCGCCGGCGTTGCGAATGCCGCCAAGCAGGCCCATTGCATCCTTGCAGTGCAGCTCCAGGTGTTCGGGCGCCACGGTGTTCACGGCCTCGACGGCGGCAGCCATATCGGCGGCCACCACGATGGTGCCTTCGTTGTCGAGCGAAGCGCGCGTGATCTCGGCACGCGGGGACTGCGCTACCAGAATGTCGATACCAGCCTCGACCTCGCGCGCAAACTGCTCGTCGCAGGTCACCAGATAGCAGGCTGCCAGCGGATCGTGCTCGGCCTGGGCCATCAGGTCGGCCGCGACCACCATGGGCTTGGCCGTGGCATCGGCAAGTACGCAGACCTCGGAAGGGCCAGCGACCATGTCGATTCCCACGTCGCCCGAGACAATCTGCTTGGCCGCGGCGACAAAGGCATTGCCCGGGCCGGTGATCTTGTCGACGCGCGGAATGGTCTCGGTGCCGTACGCCAGCGCGGCCACGGCCTGAGCGCCGCCCACCATATAGATCTCGTCCACGCCGCCGAGCTTTGCCGCGGCGAGCGTGTAGGGACTGATCAGGCCGTCTTTTTGCGGCGGGGTCACCATAACCACGCGCTTGACGCCGGCGACCTTGGCGGGAATGGCGTTCATGAGCACGGTGGAGGGATATTGCGCGCGACCGCCCGGTACATAGATGCCGGCCGCCGCGAGCGGGGTCACCTTAACGCCGAGCATCGTGCCGTCCACACGCGTGGTAAACCAGCTCTGCTCGACCTCGCGCTGGTGGAACTCGCGAATCTGGCGCGCGGCCTTCTCAAGCGCGGCGACAAAGGCCGGGTCAAGGCCTTCGAGCGCGGCATCGATCTGCTCCTGCGGCAAGCGGAAGCTCTGCAGCTCAACACCGTCAAAACGCTGGCAGTAATCGCGCACCGCGGCATCGCCGTTGGCACGCACGTTGGCCACGATATCGCGGGCGGCGTCGATGATGTTTTGCGGCAGCACGCCCTTGCGGTTGAGCTGGTTGGTAACGAGGCGCTCACCGGGAGCAAGCTTGATGGTCTTCATATCGGTATCCCCTATCGGTCGAGGTTGTGTTCGAAAAACGAGAGGCCGGGCGGCGGCGCCAATCGGCCCGCAGCCCGTACGTTGGGGCGCCCGTGCGCGCTCGCGCTATTGTGCCGAGCCCGCGACGGGCTCAAAATGCTTATCCTTAACGGCCGCGGCCAAGCGATCTGCCAGATTGCGTACGCGCGGATCCAGGCGCGCAGCACCCGGATTGACAAAGAAGCGGGCCGTGCAGTCCATGATGCGGCCGGTGATGACCAGGTCGTTGTCGCGCAG
>DAIMBN010000116.1:0-2067 GCA_036718335.1 Coriobacteriaceae bacterium | reverse complement strand
CGCGTTGGGTACCCTGTTAGGTGCATGTCGAGCATCTGACGAAGGATTCACTATGCCCTGTAATCAATTCCCGTCGACCCAGCGCCGTAAAGCATGGGGCCGCATCACCATCCTGTTCGCGCTCATCGCGCTGGCGCTCACCGCACTTCCCACGGCGTCGTTCGCCGGCACAGACACCGCCGGCAACGTACTTGCAACCGAAGCTGACTCGGATCCGTCCAGCGCCGAGGGTGACCTGTACTGGGCCGGCCAAAGCCTTAACCTAGACGATGCCTCCATCGGCCGCGATATTATCGCGGCGGGCGAGAGCCTATCGATTCGCGACTGCACCGTAGGCGGCGCTATTCGCCTGGCGGCGCGCACCATCGATATCTCCAAAACCGCAATCGATGGCAGCGTGACGGTAGCCGGTCAGCATGTCGTGCTCAACACCGGTAGCACCGCCAACTGTTTTTACGCGATAGGCGAGACGGTTGCCCTGCGCGGCTCTACCAAGTCGGCAGCGCTTGCGGGCAACACGGTGACCATCGATGGCACCGTCGAGGGCGATGTCGAGGTTTGGGCCGACAAGCTCATCCTGGGCAAGAACGCCCACATCACCGGCACCGTGAACGCGCACGTCTCCGAGGACCCCGAGCGTGCCGCAGGAGCCGAGGTAGGCACGCTCAAGATCGACCGCACCGAGAACGAGGATACTTCCACCGTTAACGATGTCATCGGCGGTATCGTCGCCGCGGCACTCTCGACCTGCTTTGTCGCTCTGCTGCTCGAGCTCGTCTTTCCGCGCGCGACCGCCAGCGCCGCCGGCATGCTCCACCAGCGCCCCATGCCCCTGTGGGTGAGCGGTCTTCTGGGCACGATTGCTATCGTCCCCGCCGTCCTACTGCTAATTATCTCTATCGCTGGTCTGTCGCTTGCCGGAGCCCTCTTGTGCGGCGTTATCGGCATCGCGTTGGTGTCGAGTGCCTTTGCGGGGTGCGCGATCTCCCGCATGGTCGGACACAACCAAAACCGCTACGCCATGGCAGCCGTGGGCGGCGTAATCGCAGGCGCCCTCACGGGGCTTCCCCTCGTAGGTGACTTCATCAGCGGCGCAGCCTTTGTCTTTATGCTCGGCTACGTTATCCAGATCATCTGGCGCAACGCCCACCTCAAGCCGCAGCAGCCGGCTAACATGCCAGGACTCCCCACCGCTTAGCCACCAACCACCACAAAGGTGCCAGGTTACTTTGCACCAACAAACGAAGCGGGGCACTCGGTCATGTCGACCGGGTGCCCCGCTTTTCTTGGAGGGTTCTCTAGTAACTTTTTCAAAACCAATGATCATCAGGTCGGTAGGCCTGTGCGTCACTCGCTACGGAGGCAGTACGCCATTGAGCAAGAAGGGCAATTATTTTTCACGGCGACCTCCTCCCCGCTTGATGACGAGCGCGACAACAATAGCCGCCACTCCGATGGCAGCCAAAACCGCCACCAGTACCAACGTTCTATCTCCCGTCGAGGGCATAAAGCCTCGACCTGCTTCTTTGCTTGGGGTGTTGAGCACCGACAGCTCAATCGAACCCGTCCTGGCATCGGCGGTATCAACCCGCAGAGGGTTTTCGACCGATACGGTCACCTTGGGCTTCGCGGTCGCCACTTGTTTAACGTCCAGACCCTCAGCCGTAACCGTCACCGTACGCTTGCCCTCAAAGGCGGTGTAGCCCTTGGGTGCCGCGATTTCCTCGACGGTATAGACACCCGCGTCCACACCGCTCAATTCCACATGGCCATCCGCGTCCGTGGTGATGCACGCGTCGGCATCCGTCGACCACGAGCCGTCAGTCGTTAGGATGCGACCGCGGTCGTCGATGATGCGCAGTTTGGCACCCGCGAGCGGCTTATCGTCTGAGCTTGAGCGCTTGATCAGACTGAGTCCCCAGGTGTAGGCGCACGCGTCATCGCTCGGCGTGCGGGTGAAGCCGGCGTCGCCGGACTGGTCGGCAAAGGGAGAGCGCGGGTAGCGCAGGTACACCTCGTTGGGGTTGCCCTTCGCGATGCCGTGGTTGCACGCGCTGTTGAGCGGCG
>DAIMBN010000005.1:27404-65613 GCA_036718335.1 Coriobacteriaceae bacterium | reverse complement strand
CACGCAAAGGAAAGCACTTAATGTGCTTTCCGTCTTGCGCAGGACTGTAGAGCAGGAAACTTCATATGCGGCCCTCCCGGGCGCAAGCAAAAGGGCGACCCCGTACGGGGTCGCCCTTGTTGAGCTGCTTATGTTTAGCTGTTACTCGGCGTCGTGGTGACGGCGGGGCTTGCGGCCTCCGTTGTCACCGGGACGGCGCGGACGGTCGCTGCGCTCGGAGCGCTCGCGACGCGGACGCTCACGGCGCTGGAAGTGCTCGCCGTCGCCCTCAGAAGCACCCTCGGCGCGAGCCGGGGCCTCGGGCTTATCCAGACGATCAAGCGAGATCTTGCCGCGATCGTCGACCTCGATGACGACGACCTTGACCTCGTCGCCCACGTTGAGGACGTCCTCGACCTTCTCCACGCGGCCCTTGGCGACGCGGGAAATGTGCAGCAGGCCATCCTTGCCGGGCAGCAGGTTGACGAAGGCGCCAAAGGGCTGAATGGAGACCACGCGACCGGTGTACTCCTCGCCCGGCTCGGGAACCTTGATGATGAGCTTGATGCGCTCGACAGCCTGATCGACGGACTCGCCGGTACCGCCGACAAAGACGGTGCCGTCCTCCTGGATGTCGACCGAAGCACCGGTCTCGTCCTGGATGCCGCGGATGACCTTACCGCCGGAACCGATGACGTCGCGAATCTTGTCAGTCGGAACCTGGATGGAGACGATACGCGGAGCGGTGCTGCGCGTGGTGTGACGCGGCTCGGGGATCACATCGAGCATCTTCTGCAGAATGAAGGCGCGACCCTCCTTGGCCTGCTGCAGGGCGCGGGCCAGGATGTCGAAGGTGAGGCCGGTGGCCTTGTTGTCCATCTGCAGGGCGGTGATGCCCTCGGTGGTGCCGGTGACCTTAAAGTCCATGTCGCCCAGGAAGTCCTCGAGACCCTGGATGTCGGACAGGACCACGGTCTTGCCCTCCTCCTGGATCAGGCCCATGGCGATACCGGAGACCGGGCGCTTAATGGGCACGCCGCCGTCCATAAGGGCGAGCGTGGAGCCGCAGGTCGAAGCCATCGAAGAGGAGCCGTTGGACTCCATGACCTCGGAGACGACGCGGATGGCGTAGGGGAACTCGTTCTCGTCGGGAAGCACCGGAAGCAGGGCGCGCTCGGCCAGATTACCATGGCCGATCTCGCGGCGCTTGGGGCTACCCATGCGGCCGGTCTCGCCGGTGCAGAACGGCGGGAAGTTGTAGTGGTGCATGTAGCGCTTGCCCTCGGTGGGCTCGATGGTGTCCAAGCGCTGGCCCTCGTTGAGCATGCCGAGCGACAGGACGGAAAGCACCTGGGTCTGGCCACGCTGGAACAGGCCGGAGCCGTGAACGAGCGGCAGGTAGTTGTCCTTCACCATGATGGGACGGATCTCGTCGGCGGCACGGCCGTCGACGCGCTCGCCGGTCTCGACGACCATGGTGCGCATGGCCTTCTTCTCGAGCTTCTTGAGCGCCACGGGGATCTCGCGCTCCCAAGCGGCCTGCTCCTCCTCGGTGAACTCGGCGCGGATGGACTCCTTCAGAGCCTCGACCTTACCGATACGGGAGAGCTTGTCGGCGTCGCGAAGGGCGGCAGCCATCTCGTCGTAGTGGGCGAAGATGCGCTCCTGGACCTCCTCGACGGGCTGGTCGAGCGGGTACTCCTTCTTGACGATGGGGCCGTTGACCTGCTCCCACTCGGCGACGAACTCGTCCTGAGCCTGGCAGAAAGCAGCAAGGGCCTCCTGGCCAAACTTCATGGCGGCGAGCATGTCGTCCTCGGAGATCTCCTCGGCGCCGGCCTCGACCATCGAGATGAAGTCGGCAGAGCCGCCCAGCTCCAGGTCCAGATCGGAGTTCTCGCGCTCCTCGTAGGTGGGGTTGACGATAAACTCGCCGGTCTCCACGTTACGGCCGATGCGCACGCAGGCAAGCGGGCCCTCGAAGGGCACGCCGCCGAGCGTCATGGCCAGAGAGGCACCCATGACGTTGATGACGTCGAAGGGGTTGACCTGGTCGGCGACGAGCGAGGTGGCGACGATGTGCACCTCGTTGCGGAAGCCGTCCGGGAAGCTCGGGCGAATCGGACGGTCGATCATGCGCGCGGTGAGCGTGGCCTTCTCGCTGGGACGGCCCTCACGCTTGAGGTAGCCACCCGGGATGCGGCCGGCGGCGTACATCTTCTCGTTGAAGTCGACGGTCAGCGGGAAGAAGTCGTAGTTCTTGCGCTCCTTGGAAACGACCACGGTATCGAGCATCGTGGTGTCGCCTTGCTTGACCAGACAGGCGCCGGTGGCCTGCTTGGCAAGCTCGCCGGACTCAAAGGTGTAGGTCTTGCCGTACAGCTCAAAGGTCTTGGATACGAGTGTCATTGTTCTCCTTTACCCCGCAGACCCCTTGTCTGCGGGCTTCTCATGTGACGCGAGCCCCCTGCCCCCGCCACGCTTCAGAGCGTGATTGTTCACGCCCTTACACAAAAAGAGCGCCCCGCTGCGCAGGACGCTCTTAGCATGTACAAATCCTTACTGGATGTTGTCGCGGATGCCCAGAGCCTTGATGAGCTCACGGTACTCGACGATGTCGCTCTTCTTGATGTAGGAGAGAAGACGACGACGACGACCGACGAGCATGAGCAGGCCACGACGGGTGTGGAAGTCCTTCTGGTGGGACTTCATGTGCTCGGTCAGCTCCTTGATGCGCTCGGTCAGGATGGCGACCTGAACCTTGGGGTTGCCGGTGTCGACCGGGGTGTTACCGAACTGGGCAGTCAGCTCCGCCTTGCGCTCTTTGGAAACAGTCATTGTTTCACCTTTCGTTTTACGTCGCCCACGGGCGACTCGATTCGCCTCGGACTGGGAAGCCGCCGGTGGAGCGAGCAACCAAGGTCGAGGTACCAACAGGTCGGTATGTTACCACAAGCAGCCCGCGCCTGCGCATCATCACCGACCCAACATGAATTCCATCGCACGGAGGCGCTGATCGGTGTGCGTCGCAGCCCACACATGCGAAAGCCCGAGCAAGAACGCCGCCGTATGCGGGTCGATTCGCTCGACCATGAGAGCATCGAACGTCATAGACATGAGGGCGCGTAGCCACGCGACCTCACCGGTCGACACCAGCTCGGCACCCGGAACGCTCGACGCGCACGAGCCGCACATGAGCCCGCCGGCCCGTGGTGAAAAATACGACAGCATGGGGTCTCCGCACAGCACGCATGCCGAAAAATCGGGTCGGTAGCCAACGTGCGAAAGCAGTTTAAAGACAAAGGCCGCCACGAGCAGGTCCATATGTGCCGAGTCGAGCCCGCTGCCGACAAGCGTGAGCGCCCGCTGCGTGATGGCAAAGGTAAACGGGTCCTCGGCGTCCTCGAATGAGCATACGCGCGCGACCTCGGCGATCGCGCTTGCAGCGCAGGTCGTCTCGTAATCGGGCGCAGCGCCGAGCGGAGCCTCCATAAGCTCGGCCTGGGAAACCACGTCGAGTGACCGTCCATGCGCGAGCAGCATATCGACGGTACAGAACAGCTCGCAGCGCGCAGCCAGGCGTCCACCGGGTTTGCGGGCGCCCTTTGCCACGGCACGAACCTGCCGACCCCGCTCGTCAAGCATCGTCAGGATCAGGTCCGTCTCTTTGAGCTTCGTCTTATCGAGGACGAGCACCTTCGTACGATATATCCGGGAGCCTGCCATGCGCGCCGCGCGCCCTTAGTCCTCGGCGTTATAGCCAAAGCGGCGAATCTGGGCCTCGTCGTCACGCCAGCCGGCCTTGACCTTCACGTCCAGCTCCAAAAAGACCTGCGTACCAAAGATGCGTTCAAGGTCGCGACGGGCGTCGATGCCGATATGTTTGATCATCTCGCCGCCCTTTCCAATGATGATGCCCTTTTGGCCCTCACGCTCGACGTAAATGGTGGCGTGCACGCGCGGCACCTTCTTGGTCTGCTCGAGCGCATCGCAGATCACGCCCACGGAGTGCGGGATCTCATCACGGGTGCGGCGCAAGACCTTCTCGCGCACAAACTCGGCAACGAGCGTCTCATCGGAAGCGTCGGTACCCATGTCCTCGGGGAACCAACGCGGACCCTCGGGCAAAAAGTGCGCAACGGTCTCGATAAAGGCATCGACGTTGAAGTTCTTGACCGACGACGTCACGATCTCGTCGTCATACTCCATGAGCTCGTGGGCGGCCTTGAGCTGTTCCATAACCTGGGCGGGATCGGCCTCATCGGCCTTGGTGAGCACCAGGACCTTCTTGCAACGGGCGCATCTGACGCGCTCGGCAACCCAAGCGTCTCCCCTGCCGATCGGCTTGGTGGCATCAATCAAAAACGCGACGACATCGACATCGTTCAGCTCGAACAACGCGCTCTTGTTGAGCTCGGATCCCAGACCGTCCTTGGGCTTATGAATACCCGGGGTATCGACAAAGACTAGCTGGTAGCCGGGACGGTTGACGACGGCGCGCATGCGGCGACGGGTCGTCTGAGCCACCGGCGAGGTGATGGCGACCTTTTTGCCATAGCAGGCATTAAGCAGCGTGGACTTGCCGGCGTTGGGGCGTCCGACCAGGGCCACAAAGCCGCTGCGGAAACCGGGCTCCACGTCACCAAAGCCCGCGAGGCTGTCGCCCTCGTCGCACAGGGCGTCGAGCTCCTCGTCGCTCATGCCCTCAAACGGGTCGAACTCCTCGACATCCTCGAGCTCCTCGGTATCCACCGCGTCCAGGGACTCGTCGTCCAAAATCTCATCGGTAGGCTGCATATTGTCGGACATGGGAATCCCTTTCTAAATAAAGCCGAGCGCGTGGGCAAATACCAGCACGCCCACAATCGCGGCGGTGATGGAAAGAATGTAAACAGAGGCAGCGGCGATATCCTTCGCGCGCTTGGCCAGTGGATGCAGCTCCTGGGTCGCGAGGTCGACAATCGCCTCCATGGCGGTATTGCACAGCTCGCCGTGAATCACCAGGCCACAACAGATGATAATCGTGGCCCACTCGGCAATGTCGAGGCCCACGATACAGCCGGCAATGACGGTGCACACGCCCGCCACGAGCATGACCTTAATGTTGCGCTCGGTCTTGACGGCGGTAACGAAGCCCTCCATGGCATAGGAGAACGACTTTAAGAAGGACGGATGGTCCTTGTTAGATCCGGGAATCATAGACGGCTCCTAGTCGTGGGCGTGGTTGGTGATGGGGCCGACATGGACTAGCTTGGGGTCCTCGCCGCGCTCGAGCGCCAGATCGCGCAGGATGGCGTCCTCGCGGGCCTCCATGACCTCGGCCTCGTCGTCATCAATATGGTCATAGCCCAGCAGGTGCAGCATGCCGTGAACGAGCATCAGACGGCACTCGTCAGCGGGGCTATTGCCAAAACCGGGGGCCTGACGGGCAATGACCTCCGGGGCCAAGATGATATCGCCGAGCCCGAGCGTCTCATCGGCGGGAATGTCATCGTCAAAGGCCGAGTCGCATTCAAACGAGAGCACATCGGTGGTGCGGTCGATGCCGCGCCACTCGTGGTTGAGCTCGTGCATCTCGTCCTCGTCGACATACGAAAGGGAAATCTCGACTTCACGCTCAACGCTCTCGGCGGCAAGCACAACCTCGCAGATGTGCTCCACCTCCTGCGCGTCGAGCAGCGTATCGAGCTCGGCATCGTTGCTGATCAATACACTCAACGGGACTCCTTCCGGTCACGTGCGCGTTTCTCGCGCACATCATCATAAGTATCGTATGCCTCGACGATACGTCCCACCAAGGCATGGCGCACCACGTCGGCACGCTCGAGGTGCGAAAATGCGACATCGTCGACACGGCCCAAAATCTGCTCAACGTCAGCAAGACCGCCGCGACGACCAACCAGGTCGCGCTGACTCAGGTCGCCGGTAATCACAAACTTGGAGTTGAAGCCCAGGCGCGTCAGGAACATCTTCATCTGCTCGGGCGTGGTATTTTGCGCCTCGTCGAGTACCACGAAAGCATCGCTCAGCGTGCGGCCGCGCATGTAGGCAAGCGGGGCGATCTCGATCACGCCGCGCTCCATAAGCTCATCGGTTCGCTCGCGATCCATCATGTCAAAAAGGGCGTCGTAGAGCGGACGCATGTAGGGATCGATCTTTTCCTCAAGGGTACCGGGCAAAAAGCCCAGATTCTCCCCCGCCTCGACAACCGGACGCGTCAAGATCAGACGACCCACCTCGTGACGCTTGAGCGCGGCAACGGCGAGCGCCATAGCCAGATAGGTCTTACCGGTACCGGCAGGACCCAAGCCAAAGGTGATGGTATGCGAGCGAATGGCATCCACATACCGCTTTTGCCCGAGCGTCTTGGGACGAATGACGCGACCGCGATACGAAAGCAGCACGTCATCGCGAAGCGACGTAGCCTCGTGCTCACCGTCGCGCAAGACGGCCAGGCAGCGAGAGACATCGTCGACAGACAGCGTGCGCCCGGCGGCCGCCTCGCGAAAAGCGTGTTCAAAAAAACGCGCCACGAGTTCGACCTCATCCGGGTCACCGCTCACGGCGATGCTATCGCCACGGGCGACCACATGGGCGCGAACCAAGCTCTCGAGCGCACGAAGGACGCCGTCGCCGGCGCCCAAAACGCACGAAGGATCAATTCCCTCGGGAACGGTAAGTCTAATCTTCGAGGCTTCCATGAACCTCCCTGCGTGCATGGACCAAGCCGGAATCATCAACTCCGATGATAGCAACATCGAGCAGGCACGGGGCTGTAAGTCCACAGGTATCGTCAAGACGGGCATGATGGAACGAGCCGAGCGTCAGGTTGTCACCATACTCGAGCACGGCACGCTCGACCGTGCCCACGCGACGACGAGCGTCGGCAATAGCGAGCTCCTGTGCGGCGGCCCGCATACGGCGGCTGCGCTCGGCCATAACCTCGGGCGGCACCTGGTCGGGCATATCAGCGGCAAGGGTGCCGGGACGCTTGCTGTAGCGGAACACGTGCATACGCGAGAAACCAACACGGCGACACAGAGCCAGCGACTCCTCGAACTCCTCGTCCGTCTCGCCAGGGAAGCCGACAATAACGTCGCAAGAAAGTGACGCCTGCGGCAGATTGGCGCGAATCATACGCACCGTGTCCTCAAAGGCCTCGGCGCTATAGGGACGGCCCATGCGATGCAGGGTCGCCGTGCAGCCGGACTGCACGGGCAGGTGCAAAAACGGGGCGATACGCTGCGGGTAGCGCGCCATAACCTTAAGCAGGCGCTCGGAGATATCCATGGGCTCGACCGAGGAAATGCGCACATGCGGAATAGACGTGCGCTCCATGATGGCCTCGAGCAGCTCATCGATTTCGACGTGCTCGTCGGTCGCGCTCTTGCCATCGTAGGCACCCAGGTTCACACCGGTCAGCACCACCTCGGGCACGCCGGCCTCCTGGGCCTCGCGAACTTGCTCGAGCACGGACTCGACGGGCACGGAGCGCTCGGGGCCGCGCGCCTTCCACACAATGCAATAGGTGCAGCGATGGTTGCAGCCGTCCTGAATCTTCACGCCCAGGCGAGAGCGACCGAGCGCATCGACCACCTCACCATCGCTGCAGGCGGGAACGCTATCGGACTCAACGCCCAGCACCTCGCAGACACGATCGGCGACATCGATCTTGGACGGCTCGGCGATCACGCGATCCGAAAGCTCCAGCAGCTCCTCGGGATGCAAATTGACCACGCATCCGGTCACGAGCACATAGGGCTCGTTTGGATGGGCCAGCGCATGACGGACGGCCTTACGGGTCTTAGCCTCGGCCTCGCCCGTAACGGCACAGGTGTTAATGACGATCAAATCGGCATCCTGGGGCTCCACAATAGCAAAGCCCAGGCGCATAAGATCGGCAGTGATACGGTCAGACTCAACCCGGTTGACACGGCAGCCGAGGTTGACGATGGAAATATGGGGTGCGAGCACGCGGGCTCCTTAATCGAGGATATCGTCGAGGGCACTCTTGATACGGTCGGTCACCGACTTCTTACCGGAAGCGACGTCATCGCCCATCTCATCGGCAAAAGCACGGAGCAGCTCGCGCTGCTTATTGGAAAGATTGGTGGGAACGACCACGCGCAGCTGCACGATCAGGCGGCCACGCGAACCGCCACCGCCAATGCGCGGCATGCCGTAATTATTGACGCTCACGGTGTCGCCGTACTGGGCGCCGGCGGGAACCGTCACCTTAACGACCTCGTCGGGCATAATGCCCTCGACCTCGATCTCGCAGCCGAGCGCAGCCTGCGCAATCGAGATATCGCTCACCAGGTACAGGTCGTCCCCGTTGCGCTTAAAGCGCTCATGGTCGGCAACGCGCACGTTGACAATCAGGTCGCCCGAAGGCTCGCCGCGAAGGCCGGCCTCGCCAAAGCCGCTCACGCGCAGCTGGCGACCGGTCGAAACGCCGGCGGGAATATCGATGTCGATCTTTTCGTGCGAAGGCGTGCGGCCTTGACCGTCGCAGGTCTCGCAGGGATGGTCGATAACCGTGCCCTCGCCATGGCAGTCGGGACAAGGCGAGGAAGACTGAACCTGGCCCAAGAACGAACGCTGAACCGTCGTGACATAGCCCGTACCGTGGCATCGGCCGCACTGCTTTTCCTGTGCGCCCTCTGCCCTACCGGTGCCGTTGCAGTCCTCGCAAGGAGCAAGGCGGTCATAGCTGATCGTCTTTTTGCAGCCGAGCGCCGCCTCCTCGAGCGTCACCGAAAGCGAGATGGCCATATCACGTCCGCGACGACGCTCACGACGGCTGCGGGCGCCACCGCCGGCACCGCCGCCAAAGAACGACGAGAACAAGTCGTCCATGCCCATGCCACCAAAGATATCGTTGATATCGACGTAGCCCGAACCACCAGGGCCGTCGGCAGTGCCGTAACGGTCGTAGTTAGCACGCTTCTGCTCATCGGAAAGAACGGAATAGGCCTCGTTGAGCTCCTTGAACTTGGCCTCGGCCTCGGGGTCGTCCGAAACATCCGGATGTACGGTACGGGCCCTCTTTAGAAACGCACGCTTAATCGTCCGCGCGTCGGCATCCCTGTCGACGCCAAGCACCTCGTAGTAATCCCTATTTTCCGACACGACCGAATCCTTCCGACTTTCATTATTGTCACAGTGCGTCCTATACCCAAGCAGGGCCGACCGCAAACAGAGGGTTTGATGTTATTGCATTTGGTACGGCGAAAGCATGGCCCGTTGCGAACAGCTCGCGAACCAAACCGACACGAGCGCGAACATGAAGCCGTTGGCAAAACCGTTGGCAAACTGCATCGCGCCGCGCTTCCACCACAGCAGGCTGCGATGAAGCACGCCGTCCGAAAGCACCATGAACAGGCCCATGGCAAACGGAATAAAGCACATCATGGCAAAGGCCGAGAACACGCCCGAGATGGCCGAGAGCACCAAAAACGGCGCCACGATGCCCATCAGGTAAAAACCGGTACGAGCTTTGCCTTCCAAGCGCTCGGCCTCAACATGGGCGCGGCCGACCAGATCGCCGCCCGCGGCACCGTTGGTGCCAGCATGACCCATGCCGCCAATGCGGACCTCGTCGCCATCGTGCGTGCCGGCAGGAAACTCAATCGTCTGCTCGGAGGTTACGCGAGTACGACCGCTGCCGCCGCAATCAGGGCAGGGGTCGGCCACGACCTTACCGGAACCGCCGCACTCGGGGCAGACCGACTGGAACGTACCCGCACCAAACAGGAAGGACAGGTCGACGTCGATGTGGCCGCGGCCACCGCAGCTCGGGCAGGTATGGGCATGCTCAGACGAAACGGAGCCCGAACCGCCGCAGTTGTTACAGGTATCGAAGCGCGTGTAGCGGACGGTCTTGCGGGCACCGCCCTTGGCCTCCTTGGCGTCGAGTTTGATATCAATGACCACGTTGGCGCCGTTCTCGGGATTGTAGGCAGCCTGCCCGCGACGCGGCTGGCCCCAGGCGCCACCAAAGGGAAAACCGCCCTCAAAGGGATTGCCATAGCCCGCGCTGCCGGCGTAGCCGCCGCCATAGGGCGAAGCCGTAGGAGCGCCGGCGAAGGGGTTGCCCGAACGCATGGCGTCGTAGCGCGAACGCTTCTGCTCGTCCGAAAGCACGGCGTAGGCCTCGGAAACCTCTTTAAACTTTTCCTCGGCATCCGGCTCTTTGTTGACGTCCGGATGGAGCTTGCGGGCCTTTTGCTGGAAGGCCTTTTGAATATCACGCGAGGTGGCGTCCTTGGAGACACCCAAAATCTCGTAGTAATCTTTTTCGTTCATCGTCGCCATGCGCGGCAACCTCCTGCTCACAGCAGCGTATATATTCCGGTAATTCTACCCGAGCGGCCTAAGCTAGATCCCAAAACAGCTCGAACAGAACATTTCCATCGAGCCAGCCCAGGTGTGTCGGCGCCAGACGAGCTCGAACATGGCCCGCGACGACATCTGCCGAAGTGAAGGGTCCCTCATGGACCCCGAGCGTCTCGGGCACCCAAGTGGCAAGACCCAATTCGAGCGCGCGATCGCAGGCAGCTGCCAGCTCGCCCGTTGGGATGACACGAACCGCGCGAACCAACAGGTCGGACGCGACACCGCGCGTCATGCGGCAAGCAAGCATCAGGTCTTCGGCCGCGGCCTCGCGCTGCGAGAGATATTCGGCCTCGAACGCCGTCGCGTCATCGTCACGTTGCACCAGACGCACGCGGTACGCATCGCCTCGAGAAGACACGCCGGGGAACAAACCCGCAAGACGGTCGAAATCCTCGGCGTCGAGCATGCCCGCGGCAGAACGACCCAGGCCCAGGTAGCCCCGTCCGGTCCAGTAGGCAATGTTATGGGCGCACTCATGGCCGTCGAGCGCATAGCTTGCCACCTCATAGGGGTGATAACCGGCCGCACCCAGACGCTCACGCGCCACATCCATGCAGGCGGCCTGAAAATCCTCATCAGGCTCGAGCGACTCGTCGCGGCACGCCATGCGATAAAGGGGCGTCCCCTCCTCGAGCGTAAGCGGGTAGACCGACACATGATGTGGAGCCGCCGCGAGCACGCCATCGAGCGTGCGCTTCCAACTCGATGCGGTTTGCCCGGGAAGTCCGCACATAAGGTCGCATGACACGTCAAGCCCAGCGTTCTTGACCGTCGCGATGGCAGCGAGCGCCCGATCGGCATCGTGAATACGGCCGATGGCAGTAAGTTCGGTGTTATCGAGCGTTTGCACGCCCAGAGAGACGCGTGTGACACCAACCTTGGCAAGCGCAGTGGCAAGCTCGGCGGTCAGCGACTCGGGATTGGCCTCGCAGGTAAACTCAACGGGGGCGCACCACGCAGAGATACGCCGGGCGAGTTCTACCAGGCGCTCCCCCGCCAGCGACGGCGTACCGCCGCCAACATAGACGGTGCGGACCTGGTCAAGGGCACCAGCCTTGCCAAAAGCATCGAGGCGCGCGAACAACTGCTCAAAATAGGCATCGAGCGCTGCACCCAGCTCGCACGAAGCGAAACTGCGCGAGTCAAAGTCGCAGTACCGGCACTTTTGAGCGCAAAACGGCACGTGCACGTACAGCGCGGTAACGGCCACCCTTAAGCCTCCAGCGGATGAGGGGGCACCGATTCGCCGGCGGCAAGGGCAGCCTCGCAGGCCAACACATCATGCTCGATCTCATCGACCAGCGCCATAAACTCCTCATACGTGGAGCAGCGCACCACATGGGCACGCCAGGCGGCGGCATGGGGCATGCCTTTTAAGTACCAGCTTGCGTACGTACGGGCACGCGACATGAGCGGCAGGAGCTCATGTGTCAGCGTTAGGTGCTCACGCAGGGCGTCCAGGCGCTCGACGGAGCTGCGAGCCGGCACCGGTATGCCATCGAGCGCAAGGGCGCGAGCATCGCCAAACACCCACGGGTTCCCGTAGATACCGCGCGCGATAAACACCGCGCTGGCGCCCGAGTTGCGCAGATGCTCCGCGGCATCCTCGGCGGTAAACACGTCGCCCGAACCGATCACGGGAATCTCAACGGCGTCGGCAACCTCATCGACGACCGACCAATCGGCCTGGCCCGTATAGAGCTGCGTGGCGCAGCGGCCATGCACCGCCACCGCGGCGGCACCGGCGCCTTCGAGCATCTGGGCAAACGTCGCGGCATTACGGTCCTCGGCATAAAAGCCCTTGCGGATCTTTACGGTCACGGGCACATGCGCCGCGCCCACCGCCGCCTCGACGATCTTCTCGGCCAAATCGGGCGTGCGCATAAGGGCTGAGCCCTCGCCCTTGGTGACAACCTTTCGGGCAGGACAGGCCATGTTGATATCGATGAGCGACAGGCGATCGCCCACACGCTCCTCGACGGCGGCGACGGCGCTCGCAAACTGATCGGGCTTGAAGCCAAAGAGCTGCACGCAAATCTGCTGCTCCTCGTCGGCCGGTAACACCAGGCGCCAGGTCTTGTTGCTGGCATAGGCAAGGCCCGCCACGCTCACCATCTCGCTGTAGGCAAGGTTGGCACCGCGGCGGCGGCACATGATGCGGTAGGCAGGGTCGGTCACGCCCGCCATGGGAGCCATAAGGAACGGCTGCTCGGCATAGGCGCCCAGCAGCCGCAGACTATATTCGGAAAGCGCCATAGACCTACTCGTCCACCTTGAGGATCGCCATAAAGGCCTCCTGAGGGACCTCGACCGAGCCGATGGCCTTCATGCGTTTCTTGCCCTCTTTCTGCTTCTCGAGCAGCTTACGCTTACGCGAAATATCGCCGCCGTAGCACTTAGCAAGCACGTCCTTGCGACGCGCCTTGACGGTAGAACGGGCGATGATCTTGTTGCCGATAGCACCTTGGATGGGAACCTCGAACAGCTGACGCGGGATGATCTCCTTAAGTTTGTCGCACAGACCACGGGCCAGGCCATAGGCCTTGTCCTTATGGACGATAAACGATAGCGCGTCCACCTCGTCGCCCGAAAGCAAGATATCGAGCTTAACGAGCTCGGATGGACGGTACTCGTTGAACTCGTAGTCGAGCGAGGCATAGCCCTTGGTACGGCTCTTGAGCTGGTCAAAGAAGTCCAAGATGAGCTCGGCGAGCGGCATATCAAAGCGCATCTCGACCGACTTGCTCGTGAGATGAATCATGTCGGTAGTAATGCCGCGGTGCTCGATAGCGAGCTGCATGACGGCACCCGTATACTCGGGCGGGCAGATAATCTTGGCCTTGAGGTAGGGCTCCTCGATGCGCTCGATGCGCGTAGCCTCGGGCAGATCCTGCGGGCTGCGGACATCAATCATCTCGCCGTCAGTCTTGTAGACGTGATAGTCCACCGAGGGGCTCGTAGCAATGAGGTCAAGATTGAACTCGCGCTCCAGGCGCTCCTTGACGACCTCCATATGCAGCAGGCCCAAGAAGCCCACGCGGAAACCAAAGCCGAGCGCCACCGAGGTCTCGGGCTCCCACACCAACGACGGGTCGTTGACGTGCAGCTTATCGAGCGCGTCACGCAGGTTCTCGTAGTCCTTGTTATCGATCGGGAACAGGCCCGTATAAACCATGGGCTTGGCCTCGCGGTAGCCGGGAAGCGGCTCAGGGCAGGGATTCGACGCCCACGTGAGGGTATCGCCCACGCGAACGGCCTCGGGGTCCTTCAGGCCCGTGACCACGTATCCGACCTCGCCGACCGTGAGCGCGTCGACCGGGGTCTCGGCGGGACGCTTGACGCCCACGCCATCGACCAAAAAGTCGCCCTTTGCCTGCATCATGCGCAGGGTATCGCCCTTTTTGATGGAACCGTCAAAGACGCGGACCGTGGCGACGACGCCACGATACTCGTCGAAGTATGAATCCAGAATGAGTGCCTTGAGCGGCGCGTTCGCATCGCCCTTGGGCGGAGAGATCAAAAAGACAATGGACTCCAGCAGATCGTGGATGCCCTCGCCGGTCTTGCCCGAGACACACACGGCATCATCGGCAGGGATCGCCAGGTCATCCTCGATCTCGGTCTTAACCTCGTCGGGATGAGCCGAGGGCAGGTCGATCTTGTTGATGGCCGGCACAATGTCCAGATTGGCGTTCATGGCGAGCGTCGCGTTGGAGACGGTCTGCGCCTCGACGCCCTGCGTGGCGTCAACGACGAGCACCGCGCCCTCACAGGCCGCCAGCGAGCGCGAGACCTCATAGGTAAAGTCCACGTGGCCCGGCGTATCGATCAGATTGAACTGATACGTCTCGCCATCGTCGGCGTCATAGGACACGCGAACGGCATTGGACTTGATCGTGATGCCGCGCTCGCGCTCGATATCCATGGTGTCGAGCAGCTGCGACTCCATGTCGCGCTCGTCGACGGTATGGGTGAGCTCGAGAATGCGGTCACTGATCGTGGACTTGCCATGGTCGATGTGCGCAACAATCGAGAAGTTGCGGATGTGGGAAATGTCAATTGAAGTATTCATGCGGACTATCTTACCCGAGCGGTACAAAAAATGGAGCCTGTTCCATAAAACAGGCTCCATTTATGCGCGTAATCTGTGTGGTGTGAAATTTACAACTTAAGCGTTGATGCTGTTCACGAGCTTGGCAAGACCGGACTTGCGGTTGGAAGCCTGGTTCTTGTGGATAACATGCTTGGCGGCAGCCATGTCGAGACGCTTGGTGACGGTCTTGAGGGCAGCCTGGGCCTTCTCGGCGTCGCCCTCGGCGACGGCGGACTGGACGTGCTTGGTCAGCGTCTTGAGCTCGGACTTGACAGCCTTGTTACGCATGCGAGCTGCCTCATTGGTGCGGATACGCTTCTTCTGAGACTTGATGTTTGCCACTTCTGGAGTTCCTTTCGAGTTCCTTGCAAAAAATGTATGACACCTCTGAGACACGGTGAGGTCATGCAAGCGCCTACTATAGCACGCTCCCCCTCAAAGGGATAGAACGAATTTGTCAAATAGGCAGGTATCATCACGATTTTCTCAAGATATTCGTAATCCAGAGCAAAAGCGCGGTCTCAGAATCGGCCGAACCCTTGAGCGCGAGCTCTACATCGACCGCCCCCTCGAGCGCCGCGACGAGCTCTGCCATCGAAAAGCGACGTGCCCAGGTCAAGTGATTCTTGACCTGCCAGGACTGGAGCTTGAGCGTTGCGGCCAGCTCACGACCCTGTCCGCGCGCATCGAGCGCCTTGGCGACGATAAGCTCGCGGATGCGGCCGCACAGCAACGTGTAAGTCCACACGTAGCTCTTGGCGGGCAATAGATTGAAAAGCTCGAGCGAGCGTCGCATGTCACGTGCCGAGACCGCATTGAGAAAGTCCCAGGGTTGAACCTCGGCCGTACGTACAATCCAGCGCTCAACGTCGGCAAGCTCAATCTGGGGCGCCTCGACCATCTGGGCAAGCTTAGCCAAGTCGTTATCGAGCATGCGAGTGTTCTCGCCCGAACGCGAGACGAGCTCCTCGGCGGCCGCCGTCGAGATCGACTTGCCGCGCTGCGTCGCCATCTGCTGCACGCGACACGGTAGCTCCCAGCGCTTGGTGCCGGAGCAATCGATCACCGCCTTCTTGTCGATCTTGGCGATCGCCTTATACAGGCGCGTGTTCTTGGCAAGCGAGTCGGCGATGATGAGACAAACCGTCGTGGGGCTGGGACTCGCCAGATAGTCGACAAGCGGCTCGGAGATCGCTTTGGCGAGTTTTGAGCAGCCGTCAAGGATTACCAGGCGAAACTCGCTGCCCATGGGAAAGGTGTTAAGCGATCCGATAATCGACTCGATATCGGGGTCTTTGGTCATATCGCGCTCGTCGAGGTTGAACTCGACCATGCCCGTCTTTTCCAGACGCGCTTTCATACGCGAGACGGCGTGATCGCGCTTGACGCCGTCGGTACCGACGATCAGATATGCCGGCAGCAGACCGATTTCGGACATTGCGCTCCCCTCCCGCAGGCCTTCGTATTCGTTCCGTGCCATTCTAGCCCAGGGGCCCACCACACGCCAACGACGTCGTCACGGTCGCTGGCATCGCATCGTAAAGCCCTTCGCGGTCGGCGTGATGGTGATATCGCCGTGTTCGATAGTGCACGCGAACACACCGCCCGCTTCCTTAACGGCATCGATGCAGGCATCGGACGGATGGCCGTATCGATTCCCCTCGCCCGCGCTCGCGAGGGAAAGCTCAGGCTTCAAGACGTCCAGCAACTCACCATCGACCGAAACCTTAGAGCCGTGATGCCCAAGTTTAAGTACATCGATATCCCCCACCTCCTGCACGAATTCCCGTTCTTGGTCGAGCTCGGCATCACCGGTGAGGAGCATACGCAGGCCCTTGCCTTCCTGAATATAAGAGAGCAGCAGGACAAGCGAGTCCTCATTTCCCTCGCCATCCACGGACTCGAATGGCCACATCACGCGAGCGCAAAATGAGCCGATGTCGACCGTATCCCCACGGCGCACCTGCCGATACTCCACGCCAGGTCGGTTCAATACTTCGGCAGGAGCATCCTCCAGCGCATCCGCCGCCACGGCAATCGTTCCGACCGAAAACTGTTCGAGCACGGCAGGCAGACCACCCCAGTGGTCCTCATCCCAATGCGTCACAAAGACGGCATCGATATGGTGCACGTTATTGCGAACCAACGCCGCCACCACGCGCTCGTCGAGCCCGCAGTCGACGAGCGCTACTGCGCCGCCCTCGCGGATAAGAATCGCATCGGCCTGGCCCACATCGAGTACCGTCACCGAAGGCGGAGCGAATCGATCCCAAAAGACGTACGGAATCGCAGCCAAGAGCACCAGACATGCAAGCCCCACCGCCATAGGGAGTGCACGGGGACGCGGCCACCAGACCAGCAGGGCCGCCAGCAAACACGGCACTAGGTAAATCCACACGCTATCGGGCGGCACGCTCACGGATGCACCCGGCACGGCGGCAAACAGCTGCTCGAAGAACAGCGCGCAACGGGCGGCAATCATGGGCACAACGAGCGCCCAAGCCCGCAACGGTCCCACGAGCGAAAAGGGAACCAGCACGATCGACACAGCAAGCAGTACGCTCACCACCGGACCGATGACCGCATTTGCCAACGGAGCAATGAGCGAGAACGTACCGAAGGCAGGAATGGTAATGGGGAGCGTCGCCAACTGCGAGCACAGTGTGACGGAAAGCATACTGGCAATGCCCGATGGCACACCCAGCTCACCCAAAGCGTAGGAGGCGTACGGGCAAAAGCACAGGATGGCAAAGACGCTGGCACATGAAAGCTGAAAGCCTATCTCGAACAGCACCGTCGGCCGCAGTAGCACAAAGATGGACATGGTTGCGAAGAGTGCCGATGCGCCGTGCCGGCGACGCCCCGCGCCGTTTACGACAAGCGTCGTGAACACCATGCAGCACGCGCGCACGGCCGAGGGAGACGCGCCCGTAAAAGCAGCGTAGCCCACAAGCGTTATCGCCAATATCGCCCGCTGAAGACCACGTGAGCACCGAGTCTTTTGCAATACACCCTCGATTACAAACCCCACGATAGCCAAATGGCTGCCCGAGACGGCGATTAGATGCGCCGTTCCCGTCACCGAAAACCAGTCGCCCGCCGGTTGGGCGTGCAGCTCGGCCGAACGACCGCAGACGACACCGGCTATGAACGCACGCGCCGGGTCGGTCGCAGGTGCGATGGACGCAAGCAGCCCATTTCGCAGCCGAAGCAGCGGCCCCGGAGAGCCCTCATCGACCGATAAAATCCGAACGGCTTTTACCTTGCATACCTCGCCTCGGAGCACACGCGATCGTCCATACGCATCGTTCTCAAAACGTGAAACGCGACCGATAACACGCATGTGCGCCCCGACCCTGAGCTCGCGGTCACACGATAGGCGAACCGTTGCCAAGTTCTTGCCGTCCGCGCGTGCCTCGCAGGTATAGGAATACACGTCGTCGTTTATGGATGGATCACCCTGCACGACAAACTCGAGGCTGCTTGCCGCTCGACCATCGAGCGCCTTCGAGGCACTCCGCGTGCCCACAGCCCACCACACCGAGACGACCGCTCCCGCCACGAGACCGACGGACGCGGCATACAGCCACCGCTTCCAAGGGGCAAGCCGCGCACAAAATTGAGCCAGCACAACGAATACCGCCGCCGCAACGGGAATGGCCCATAGCAGCCCGACCGCCGGCGCCTGCTCCCTCAGCAGCACATCAGCGGCCACGTTGAGCACCAAGGCGCAGCTCATGCACACGCCGGCACACAGAGCCATCGTCCACGGCATCAAGGGCCGCGGAGGCATCACATGCTCGCGCTCTGTCGCACTCATACGCAGATGCAATCTTTGATTTTGGCAAGCTTCTTCTCGCCGATCCCCGACACACGCATCAGATCGTCAACCGAGGCAAAAGCACCGTTCTTTGTACGCTCATCGATAATCGACTGGGCCATGGAGGGGCCGATGCCCGAGAGCGTCTGCAGCTCTGCCGCACTTGCCGTATTGATGTTTACTAGGCCTGTTGCGCCACTCACGCCCGATGATGCGGAAGCCCCACCATCAACACCGGCTTCCGAAATGGACGCCTGCTGTTCCCCTACCGTTGGAACGTGAATTTTTTGTCCATCAGTGACCTTAGATGCCCGATTGAGCCCCGTAACGTCTGCCTCGGGCGCCAGCCCGCCGGCGGCATCAATCGCCTGAGCCACCCGAGCGCCGTCCTTGAGCCGATATACGCCGGGCGACACAACGGCGCCATCAACATCGACATAAACCTCTGCCGCGGCAGAAGCCTTTGTCGAAGAACCTTCGGATGTCTTTCCGCTCGAGGCATCGCCGGATCCCGGCTCCACCAACGAGCCCGAACCGTCAGTGCGCTCAAACGACACGCCGCCGGCACCGCCGCCAAGGTTCGCCATCGCCAGTCCACTCGCCATCGCAATGACGACCAGTATCGCCATCACCACTGCCTTATGACCGAGTAGCTTGTCCGCCAAGCGGTCCATCCGTTTGACCCGTTCGTGTTGTTCGCGCTGCGCCATAGCAAAACCTCCCAACAACATCGTGTCAGGAAAAGAGTCCTGCAACAGCCATTCTCCAAAACCGGTTTTCGCGGTCAAACCAAAAGCCGACCAAAACCTTGCGAAATACTGTCCATTTATTCAGGCACACGTCAGCAAATGAACACTTAGCCGCAAAATGCCCAGATAGCAAAAGACCGACGATGCAGACGCATCGTCGGTCTATGCACAAAATTACTCGTGATCTTGGTAAATCTCACGCGGAGCAAGCTCCGAATGTTTGCGTTTTAAGGTCTTAGGGGCCTTATACGTATTGCTCTCGAAGTCGATATACTCGGTCTGCTTGAGCAGGCGCTCGATCATCTCCTCGTGATCGAACAACTCCCAGGCCTCATGTACGGCATCGAGTTTAGCGTGCGTCTCGGGACGGCGCGGCATAAACAGCGTGCAGCAGTCGGGAGCGGCCTCAGTCGAGATATCGAACGTACCGATCTCCTCGGCGCGCGCGATGATCTCCTGCTTGTCCGAACCGATGAGAGGACGGAACACGGGGATCTTCACGGCCTCGTTGACAGCCATGATGTTCTCAAGCGTTTGAGAGGCAACCTGCCCAAGCGATTCGCCCGTAACGATGGCCTTAGCGCCCTCGATATGCGCGATGCGCTCGGCAACCGAATACATAATGCGGCGATACATGATCACGCGCAGATTGCTGGGACAGGTGACCGAAATCTCACGCTGGCAGTCGCCAAACGGCACCACGTACAGGCGGCCGATCTGGACACCCGGCTCAAGCGCACGGATGATATCCTGCACCAAATACTCGCTCGTATCGGGCGTCTGCGGACGACCAGAGAAATGTACCGGCACGCACACCGCGCCGCGACGCGCGAGCATCCAGGTCGCCACCGGAGAATCGATACCTGACGACAGCAGCGTCACGACCTTGCCGGCAGAACCCACCGGCAGACCGCCCACGCCGCGCTCGGAGCGCGCGTACACATAAACGCTACCCTGGACCACCAGTACGTGCACCATCGCATCGGGGTCGTGCATTTGAACCTTTTTATCGGGGAAGGCCTCACACAACACCTCGCCCACCTGACGATTGATGTCAATCGAGGTGAGCTCATAGTCGGTATTGGAGCGCTTAGCGTGCACCTTAAACGAATCGAAGGAACCAAACTCGCGCAGCGCCTTGACGGCGGCGGCGCAGTACTCCTGCGGGTCGCGGTTGGTGTGATACGCCAAAGACACACGAGCAACGCCGGGAACGGTGCGAATGACACGCGCCGCATCATCGGCCTGATGCTCGTTAAAGGTCACGAGGATATAACCGGAAATTCGAGACACGGCGTTCACGGAAAAGGCGGCCAAAGCCGCCTTAATGTTATCCATGAGGATATGCTCAAAATGTGCGCGGTTCTTACCCTTCAGTCCAACCTCGTGATAGTGGACCAGGCAGACGCGAGCCGCCATTTAGGCTTCAGCAACCTTGTGGCCGAGCGCCTTCTCGTAACGGGCCTCGTCGTAAGAGATGTCGCCGTCGACAATCTCGTCCATAGCCATCGAGATGGTATCGGCACCGGAAAGCCCGATGGTGATGTCATCGACATCCTGGACGGCAAGCACGCGGTTGTGCTGGCCACGCAGCATGCTATTGATGTCGCAGGCGCGCTTGGAGGCAAGCGAAGCGAGCAGGAAGCGGTTGTGATCGGTCTTCTCCAGAAGATCGTCAATGCAAGGCTTTACAACGGACACGGACCTCAGATCCTTTCATGCATATCGAGAACGCGAACGAGCTCATCGGTCGCGCGGTCGAGATCGTCATTCACCACGACGTCGTCGTAGCGGTCGGCAAGGGCAAGCTCATCGGCGGCGTTTGCCATACGCAGCTCGATCGTCTCGGGCGTCTCGGTACCGCGACCGACCAGACGCTCGCGGAGTACCTCAAGCGAAGGCGGCTTGATAAAGATCAGCACGGCCTCGGGGAAACGCTCCTTCACCTGCAGGGCACCCTGGACATCGATCTCCATAATCAGAGATGCGCCAGAGGCGAGCTTGGATGTGACCTCGCTCACCAACGTGCCGTAGCAGTTACCGTGGACCTCGGCCCACTCAACAAACTCACCGTTTGCCACGCGGCGGTCGAACTCCTCGCGCGTCAGAAAAAAGTAGTTGACGCCGTCGACCTCACCTTTGCGTGGTGCTCGCGTGGTAGCCGAAACCGTCAGGCCCAGGTTCGAGCGGAGCTCGCGCACACGAGTGACGAGCGTACCCTTCCCTGCGCCTGACGGTCCAGAAATCACAAAGAGCTTGGAATCCTGAGCGCTCACTTATTTGGTCAGCTGCTCGAGGAGCTGCTCGCGCTGACGGACGCCGAGGCCCTGGACGCGACGGGTAGCGGAGATACCAAGCTCCTCCATGATCTTGGCGGCCTTGGCCTTGCCATAACCAGGAAGAGACTCGATGAGGGTGGAAACCTTCATGCGGGAAGCGATGGGGTCATCGGAGTTGAGCACGGACTCGAGGGACTTCTCGCCCTTCTTGATCTGCTCGCGAAGCTCAGCGCGGGCGTGACGTGCGGCAGCAGCCTTCTCAAGAGCCTGCTTACGCTGCTCATCGGTAAGCTGAGGGAGTGCCATTCGTACCTCCAAATAGTTGGGTTATATCTGATTCAATAATTGGCATTTTAGCACGTAGAACGTACAAAATGCCCAATCGCGGCTCCATAGGTTAGACGATACCCGCAAAAAGTGCAATATACTGCGCCCAAAGTTAAGCCCCTGACCTGCGATTCCACACAAAGGATGGGAAAGTTTACGCAGGCACAGGGGCTATTTTGTGCTAATGAGACCCAAAAGTGGTGACTTAGGGGAATCTTTTAGGCGACGTTTTCGACCAGCTCGGCGACGATGGCGTCAAAGGCGGCAACCGGATCGTCGGCGCCGGTGATGGGACGGCCCACCACAATGTGGCTTGCGCCACGCTCGATAGCCTGGGAAGGCGTCGCCACGCGGGACTGGTCACCAAGGGCGGCACCCACCGGACGCACACCCGGAGTCACGATCAGGGCATCAGGGCCCAGCAGCTCACGCATGTCGTGAGCCTCCATCGGCGAGCACACGATGCCATCGATGCCGTTGGCCTGAGCGAGCTTTGCCAGGCGGGCGGCCTCCTCGGCCACGGGCGACTCGACGCCGATCTCGCTCAAGGCATCCTGATTCATGCTCGTGAGCACGGTGATGGCGACGAGCTTGGCGCGGTCCTCGCGCGCCTCCTCGGCACCCTCGCGGCAGGCAGCGAGCATGGCGCCCGAACCCAAGCCGTGAACCGAGAGCAGGTCGGCACCGGCAAGCGAGGCCGAACGGGCGGCACCGCGAACCTGATGCGGAATATCATGGAACTTAAGGTCAAGGAAGACCTTAAAGCCCAGGTCCTTAAAGGTCTTGACGATCTCGGGGCCCTCAGCGTAATAGAGCGTCATACCAACCTTAAGCCAGGCGGCATGGCCCGAAAGCTCGTGGGCGAGCTCGAGCGCACGCTCACGATCGCAGTCGAGGGCGACGATTACGCGGTCGCGGGCATCGGTCTCTAGCATTCGAAAGCACCTACCAGCTCGTTGATGTCCTTTACGCCCTGGGACTCGGCCCAGGCCTCGAGCTCATGCGCGATCTTGAGCGAAGCGCACGGATCGACGAAGTTGGCCATGCCGACCGACACGCAGGTGGCGCCGGCCAGGATAAACTCAGCCGCATCCTCGCCGGTCATGACACCGCCGACACCGTTGATGGGGATATCGACGGCCTGGGCAACCTCCCAGACCATGCGCACGGCGATGTGGTGGCACAGCGGGCCCGAAAGGCCGCCCTTGGGCTTGGCCACGCGGGACTTGCGGGTATGGACGTCGATGGCCATGCCCTGGATGGAGTTGATGACTGAAAGGCCGTCGGCGCCGGCAGCCTCGAGGGCCTTGGCGATCTCGGCGACGTTGACCGGAGCCATCTTCACGAACAGCGGCTTATCGGTCACCTTGCGGCAGGCAGCCATAACGGAAGAGGCGCCCTCGGGCGTGGAGCCCATGGCGGCACCGCCGGCGGCGATATTAGGGCAGCTCACGTTGATCTCGTAGCCGGCAGCCCAGGGGCACAGCTCGACATACATCTCGAGTGCGCGGACAAACTCGTCAACGGAGTGGCCGGCAACCTGACAGATGACCTGGCAGCCGTCCTTGGACAGCTGTTCGAGCCACGGACCGGACTCGCGGGCAAAGGCGGCCACGCCGGGGTTCTGAAGGCCCACGGAGTTGATCATACCGCCGGGAATCTCGGCCATGCGGGGCGCGGGATTGCCGGGCCAGGGCTCGGCTGCGCAACCCTTGGTGGTGATGGCACCCAGCTGGGAGACATCAAAGAAGTTCTGGAACTGCCAGCCGTAGCCAAAGGTACCGGCTGCGGTGTTGATGGGGTTTTGCATCTTGACGCCGCCGAAATCGACGGCCATGTTCACGGTACCCACTAGAAGACCACCACCTTGGAAGCATCGAACACGGGGCCGCACATGCAGGCGCCCTTCATACCGTCGACCGTCTCGACATTGCAGGTGTTGCAGGCGCCAAAGCCGCAGCTCATCATGCGCTCGAGCGACACCTCGCAGTACGCGCCGGCCTCGGCGGCAGCGGCGGCGACCTTCTTCATCATGACGGCGGGGCCGCAGCTGGCCACATAGTCGTAGCCGCCCTCGCCGAGCAGCTCGGCTGCCGGGTCGGTGCAAAAACCGTGCGTGCCCAGCGTGCCATCATCGGTGCAAACGTTGACCGTGGCGCCCAGCGCGCGGAACTCATCGACGCCCACGGCCTTGGACGCGGTGCCAAAGCCCAGGCACACGTCGACGGCTACACCCTGCTCGGCAAGCTTGTCGGCAAGGCACAGCACGGGCGGAACACCGATGCCACCGGCGACGAGCAGGGCCTTCCTGGTGCCCTCGGGTACCATCCAGCCACGGCCACCGGGGCCCAGCAGGTTAGAGGTGGAGCCAGGGCCCATCTGGGACAAACGACGGGTATCGTCGCCCACGACGGCGTACCACAGCTCGACGGTGCCAGCCTCGGCGTCGGCGCGGTAGTAGCTCAGGGGCACGCGAAGCAGCGAGGACGCATCGCCGGGTACGGCGATGTTCACAAACTGACCGGGCTTGAGCGCACTTGCAAGCTTGGGGGCCGAGATGACGAGCGAGAAGATGCCGTCGGCAATCTCCCGGTTCGAGACGACCTCGAAGTCGTGCATGCGTGCAGTGGAAGGTGTGGGCATAGACGCTCCAATCCCCCATGCGGTTGCATGGTCCAAACTAATAGAAAGCGCGGCACCGCAAGGGCGCCGCGCACAAAAGCGATAAGGCTATGCTAGCAGATGCAGCCGTCGGCAAGCGTCTGCTTACCGCCGACAAACACATCGGTGGCACGACCGGTGAGCGTGCGGCCGGCAAAACCGGAGTTCTCGGCGCGCGACTCGTAACCGTCCTCGCCAACCGTCCAGGTTGCGGAGGGGTCGAACACGGTCAGGTCGGCAACGGAGCCCGCCTTGACCTGAACCTGGTCGAGACCCAGGATCTCACGCGGCTTGATGGCCATGAGCTCGACCATGCGGCCCATGCTCATCTTGCCCGTGTTGACCAGCTCGGTGAGTACGAGCGACAGCGAGGTCTCGAGGCCGATCATACCAAAGGGCGCAAGCTCGAACTCACGGGCCTTCTCCCACGGGGTGTGAGGAGCGTGATCGGTGACGATAACGTCGACGGTGCCGTCGATGACGCCCTGACGGATGGCCTCGGCATCCTCCTCGGTACGCAGCGGCGGATTGACCTTGAGCGAGGTGTTGTAGGTCTCGTCCAGGTCGTTCTCGGTCAGGAACATGTGGTGCGGGGTGGCCTCGCAGGTGACCTGAACGCCAGCGGCCTTACCGGCACGCACGATCTCCAGGCCATGGGCGGTGGAGATGTGCTGGATGTGCAGCTTGGCACCGGTCAGCTTGGCGATCTCGATGTCGCGAGCGATCTGGAGCTCCTCGCCGGCAGCCGGCCAGCCCTCGAGAGCCAGACGGGTCGAGACCTTGCCCTCGTTGATCTGGCCATGGCCGACCAGGTCCTCGTCCTGGCAGTGGCTCATAAAGACCTTGCCGAACATCTTGCCGTAGTCCATGCAACGACGGAGCATACCCGCGCCCTGCACGCCGCGACCGTCGTCGGTGAAGGCGACGGCGCCGTGGGCGACCATATCGCCCATCTCGGACATGGCCTCGCCCTTAAGACCGCGGGTCATAGCGCCCGACGGATAGACGCGGCAGTGACCGACCTCGGCAGCACGGGACTTAACGAACTCCACGACGGTACCGTTATCGGTAACGGGATCGGTGTTGGGCATGGAGCACACGCCAGTAAAGCCGCCCTTTGCAGCTGCGCGGGTGCCGCTCTCGATGTCCTCTTTGACCTCGTAGCCGGGCTCGCGAAGGTGAACGTGCATATCCACCAGGCCGGGGACGAGGTACTTGCCGGAAAGGTCGCGAACCTCGGCTCCCTCGACGGCGAGATTCTCGCCGACCTCGGCGATCTTGTCGCCGTCAATCAGGACGTCAACGACACCGTCAAGCTCGACGGACGGGTCGACGACGTGGGCATTCTTAAGAAGCAAGGCCATTATCGGCACCTCCAAGCAGCAGATACAGGATAGCCATACGCACGCAGATACCGGCGTAGACCTGCTCCAGGATGACGGAGCGTTGCGGGTGGTCGGCCATATAGGAGTCGAACTCGACGCCGCGGTTGATGGGGCCCGGGTGGCAGATGATCGCGTCGGGCTTCATGAGCTTCTCACGATCCTTGGTAAGGCCGAAGAGCTTGTGGTACTCGCGAATGGTCGGGAACGGGGCACCCTCGAGGCGCTCCTGCTGTACACGCAGCATGTAGACGACGTCCAGCTCGGGCAGGACGGAATCGAGGTCGCTCGTCACGTGGTCGCAGCCCAGAACCTCGGGCGCCGGCGGCAGCAGCGTGCCGGGGGCGACGGCGTAGGTCTCGCAGCCCATGATCTTCAACGCGGGGATCAGCGAGCCGCAAACGCGGGAGTGGGAGATGTCGCCGACGACGGCGACCTTCAGACCGTGGAAGTCACCCTTGTGCTGCCAAATGGTGTACAGGTCGAGCAGGGCCTGCGTGGGGTGGTTGTGCTTGCCGTCACCGGCGCAGATGACGCTCGCGGGCGAGTTCTGCGTGACGATGTAGGGCGCGCCGGCGTGCTTGTCGCGCACGACGATGCAGTCGATCTTATAGGCGTTGAGGGTCTCGACGGTATCGACGAGGCTCTCGCCCTTGACCGTGGAGGTCGAGGAGCCGCCAAAGTTGAGGCTGTCGGCCGAAAGACGCTTCTCGGCGAGCTCGAAGGAGCTGCGGGTGCGCGTCGAGGGCTCGTTGAACATGTTGACGATGGTCTTGCCCTTGAGCGTGGGGACCTTCTTGATCGCACGCTCGTTGACCTCGGAGAACGCCTTGGCGGTCTCGAGGATGAGCTTGATGTCCTCTTCGGAGTACTCGGTAATGTCGATCAGGTGCTTATGGTTGAACGCCACGGTACTACTCACCTCCCAGCGGCGCAGAACCCACATGGGAGCCCGGCGCGACGTCGTTGATCTCGACAGCGGTACGGCCGTCGACTTCCTTCATATATAGGTGCACGTTCTCCACGTGCGACGAGGGAACGTTCTTACCGACAAAGTCCGGCGAGATGGGAAGCTCGCGGTGACCGCGGTCAACGAGAACTGCCAGCTCGATGCGGCTCGGGCGGCCCAGGTCCATGACGGCGTCCAGAGCGGCGCGGATGGTACGACCCGTGTACAGGATGTCGTCCACCAGCACGACGCGCTTGCCGTCGACGCTAAAGGGAATGTTGGTAGCGTGGATCGCGGGAGCGAAATTGGTCGCATAGTCATCGCGGTAGAAGCTGATGTCGAGGCTGCCGAGCGGAACTTCGACGCCCTCGATCTCCTTGATCTCCTCAGCGAGCTTCTTTGCCAGAAGGTCGCCGCGCGTGACGATGCCGACCAGAGCGAGGTCTTCACAGCCCTCGTTGCGCTCGAGAATCTCGTGCGCGATGCGGGTCATCGCTCGATTGACGGCGGTCTCGTCCATGATGACCGCCTTGGGGGAAGTCGTGCCCATCGATCTCCTTCCTCACATGTCTTGACTGCTGACACAGTCAAAAAAATAGATGCCCGACCGCTTAAAGCGGACCAGACACCCACAGGAAGGGCTGCTCTTTGGCAGCTATGTAATTCCATGTGGGTATCTCGTACCCCTTTAATGGTCAAGGGATAGTGTAGCCAACCTCGAGCTTAATTGCGAGCATAAATACAGAGCAATCCGTAAACGGAGCCCAAAGCCCAATAAACCTATATATATTTGTGGGACGAGCTTGAAAACGCACGCACGAGCTGGCATAATCCCCTCTGCTGCACGCAAATCGGATCTACGTCCAGGGCCGTGGCGTGGGCACTATCGCCAAAAGAGGAATATCTCTGTGTAGATTGCGCACAGGGAGCGACTTCTGTGCTATAGTTCAGGCTTGTTTGTTAACGCGACATGTTCGTTTGTCGCCCAAGGAGGGTCAGTTATGTCCAAAGTTTGCGAAGTTTGCGGTAAGCACCCCGTTGCCGGTCGCTCCATCAGCCACTCTCACCGCGTCACCAACCGTAAGTTCCGCCCCAACATCCAGCGCGTCTACGTCGTCGTCGATGGTCACCGTCGCAAGATGAACGTTTGCTCCACCTGCCTCAAGTCCGGCAAGGTTGCGCGCTCCTAAATAAGGTCTTACCAACAAGTACCTCGGACTCTCCGGGTCAAAGACCTCGCGTTCATATAGAACTTACCAAAGGCGTCCTCCCCTACGGAGGGCGCCTTTTTGCACTCATTGGGGACAGACTTACATGAGGGTTTGCAGATGTCAAAGGGATCATAGCCCAGCTGATATGCCTTGTAACTAACGGTACGCCTCGAGCGAGTCGAACGCACCTTACACGGGATTGAGATGGATGTAATCGAGTAGCTGCACCGCCTGTATGTCCGACTCAACCGCGACCCGCGAATAGCGATTATCAAACAGATGTCCCGTTTTCCCATTGAAATACTCATGAGAGTCTGTCCCCAATGAGCGGGGCGATGCAGCAGGCAGATAGTTTTAGTTAAAGCGTTTCAGTTTATTGAAGCGTTTTAGTGTGCCTTTTACGGGAATCTTACTGTTCACCGAATAATATCTTGCTATCATGCAAGGCGTAGGGTAAATCTCCGATCGCAAGGAGACACAAATGGTGAAAAAGTCACCGGAAAACACTACTCCCGCAATTGTGGACAACGTAGAGGCGCTTGAGGCCAAGCTCGCTCAGATGCGAGAGGCCCAGGCGCTTTTTGCTACGTACACGCAGGAGCAGGTCGACAAGATCTTCTATGAGGCCGCCATGGCCGCCAACAAGGCTCGTATCCCGTTGGCGAAGATGGCCATCGAGGAGACCGGCCGCGGCGTTCTTGAGGACAAGGTCATCAAGAACCACTACGCCGCAGAGTACATCTACAACGCTTACAAGAACACCAAGACCTGTGGTGTCCTGGAGCGCGACGAGGCTTACGGCATCACCAAGATCGCCGAGCCCATCGGCATCGTGGGCGCCGTCATCCCGACGACCAACCCCACCTCCACCGCGATCTTCAAGACGCTGATCTGCCTGAAGACCCGCAACGCCATCATCATCTCCCCGCACCCGGCTGCCGCCAAGTGCACCATCGCCGCCGCCAAGCTCGTGCTTGACGCCGCCGTCAAGGCCGGCGCCCCCGAGAGCATCATCGGCTGGGTCGATGTCCCCTCCATCGAGCTGACTAACATGGTCATGCGCGACGTCGACATCATCCTCGCCACCGGTGGCCCGGGCATGGTCAAGGCCGCTTACTCCTCGGGCAAGCCCGCCCTGGGCGTTGGCGCCGGTAACACCCCGGTCGTCATCGACGACACCGCCGACGTGCTGCTCGCCGTCAACTCCATCATCCACTCCAAGACCTTCGACAACGGCATGATCTGCGCTTCCGAGCAGTCCGTGACCGTCATCGACAGCATCTATGACCAGGTTAAGGCCGAGTTCCAGAAGCGCGGCTGCTACTTCGTCAAGCAGGGTGCCGAGATGGAGGCCCTGCGTGCCGCCATGTTCAAGAACGGCGCTCTCGATCACCGCATCCCCGGCATGGCCGCTGCCAAGATCGCCGAGCTCGCCGGCATCGAGGTTCCCGCCAAGACCAAGATCCTGATCGCCGAGGTCACCTCCACCGACCCCGCCAAGGAGGAGTTCTCCCACGAGAAGCTCTCCCCGGTCCTGGCCATGTACCACGCCAAGGACTTCCAAGAGGCCGTCGACAAGGCCGAGCACCTCGTGCTCGCCGGTGGCCCGGGCCACACCGCCTCTCTGTACGTGCACCCCGCCCAGGCCGAGAAGATCAGCCTGTTCGAGCACGTCATGAAGGCCTGCCGTATCGTCATCAACACCCCGTCCTCGCACGGCGGCATCGGTGACCTGTACAACTTTGGCATGAAGCCGTCTCTGACCCTGGGCTGCGGCTCCTGGGGCGGCAACTCCGTCTCCGAGAACGTTGGGGTGAAGCACTTGATCAACGTTAAGACTGTGGCCGAGCGCCGTGAGAACATGCTGTGGTTCCGCGCTCCCGAGAAGGTCTACTTCAAGAAGGGTTCCACGCCCGTCGCCCTCGACGAGCTGGGCAACGTCATGGGCAAGAAGCGCGCCTTCATCGTCACCGACCAGTTCCTCTTCAAGAATGGCAACACCCGCGCCATCGAGGCCAAGCTCGACGAGATGGGCATCGCCCACGACTGCTTCTACGACGTCGAGCCCGATCCGTCGCTGCAGTGCGCACGTCGCGGCGCCAAGCAGATGGCTCTCTTTGAGCCGGACGTCATCATCGCCGTCGGCGGTGGCTCCGCTATGGACGCCGGCAAGATCATGTGGATGATGTACGAGCACCCCGAGTGCAAGTTTGAGGACATGGCCATGGACTTTATGGACATCCGCAAGCGTATCTTCACCTTCCCCGAGATGGGCAAGAAGGCCTACTTCGTCGCCGTCCCGACCTCTTCGGGTACCGGCTCCGAGTGCACGCCGTTCGCCATCATCACCGACAAGGAGACCGGCATCAAGTGGCCGCTCGCCGACTACGCGCTGCTCCCCAACATGGCTATCGTCGACGCCGACAACTGCATGACCGCCCCGCGCGGCCTGACCGCTGCCTCCGGCATCGACGTCATGACCCACGCCATCGAGTCCTACGTCTCCATCATGGCTTCCGACTACACCAAGGGCCTCTCCGAGCGCGCTGCCAAGCTCGTCTTCGAGAACCTGCCCTCCAGCTTCACGAACGGCGCCAAGGACCCGCACGCCCGCGAGGAGATGCACAACGCCTCCTGCATGGCCGGTATGGCCTTCGCCAACGCCTTCCTGGGCCTCAACCACTCCATGGCCCACAAGCTCGGCGCTTTCCATCACCTGCCCCACGGCCTCGCAAACGCTGTCATCCTGACCCGCGTCATGCGCTACAACGCCGCCGAGGCTCCCGTCAAGATGGGTACCTTCTCCCAGTATCCTTACCCCAACGCGCTGCACAACTACGCCGAGATGGCCAAGTACTGCGGCATCGAGGGCAAGGACGACAAGGAGGTCTTCGAGAACTTCATCACGAAGCTCGAAGAGCTCAAGGACTTCATCGGCGTCAAGAAGACCATCGCCGACTACGGTGTTGACGAGCAGTACTTCCTCGACACCCTCGACGAAATGACCGAGCAGGCATTCAACGACCAGTGCACCGGCGCTAACCCGCGCTACCCGCTCATGAGCGAGATCAAGGAGCTCTACCTGGACGCCTACTACGGCCGCGAGCCCCAGGATTACGCCGTCTGCTAGTTTTAGCACGGTTTTTAACGGCGGGGGTGCACGGGTGTTTCACACACCCCCGCCGTCGCTTCTATCGCATCGTTGAAAGGATGCAACCATGCTGCTACCCGATTCCAAGACCGAGCTCGTCCGCCGTGGCAACAAGGTCGTTTACGACCTGGGCGACAAGATTGTCAAGGTCTTTAACGAGACCAAGCCTGTCTCCGACGTGTTCAACGAGGCTTTGAATCTTGCCCGCATCAATGAGTGCGGCATCCGCAGCCCCAAGGCGCTCGAGGTTTCCCAGCTCGAGAACGCCAACGGCTGGGCGCTCGTGACCGAGAAGGTTCCGGGCACCACCCTTGCCGAGAAGATGACTGCCGAGCCCCAGCGCTTTGGTGAGTACCTCGAGATGTTCGTCGACCTCCAGATCGAGATCCACGGCTACACCTCCCCGCTGCTCAACCGTCAGCGCGATAAGTTCGCCCGCATGATCGACAGCCTTGATCAGCTCAATGCCACCACGCGCTACAACCTTCAGGAGCGTCTGGACGGCATGACCAAGGAGTTCAAGGTCTGCCACGGCGACTTCAACCCCTCCAACGTCATCGTTGGCGACGACGGCCAGCTGTACGTCTGCGACTGGGCACACGCCACCCAGGGCTCCCCTGCTGCCGACGTTGCCACCACCTATCTGCTCTTTGCCCTCAACAGCAAGGATCAGGCCGAGGCCTACCTGGAGCTCTACTGCGACCGCGCCGACATGCCCATGCAGGTCGTGCGTCAGTGGACGAGCATCGTCGCCGCTTCCGAGCTCGCTCGTAAGCGCAACGTGAACGATGAGTTCCTTAAGAACTGGATCGACGTCGTCGATTATCAGTAATATCTGAGCGATTCATTTCGCATCGGAGGCACAAAGGAAAAACCCCGCAGCTCATATGGGCTGTGGGGTTTTTCCTATTAGCGATTGAGCACGCCGACAAGATAAAAGGACGGCCCCGGATCTCCCCGATCTGGAGAAATGCGGGGCCGTCCCGTATATCGAACTACAAGCGAAATCGTCGATTAACGACGGGCCGCCTTCACAAGCTCAGCAACCTTGGTGACAACCTCGTCGATCGCCACGTCCTCACGCTCGCCGGTAGCACGGTCCTTGAGCTCCACCGTGCCATTCTTAAGGCCACGCTTGCCGAGCACCACCTGATACGGGAAGCCCATAAGGTCGTTGTCGGCAAACTTAAAGCCAGGACGCTCATCGCGATCATCGACGACGACCTCGATGCCCTCGGCGCATAGGCCATCAACGATCTGCTCGCAGACGGAAGTGCACTCCTCCTTCTTGGGGTCGAGCGGAATCACCGCGACCTCGTACGGAGCGACGGAGACCGGCCAGACGATACCGTGCTCGTCGTTGTGCTGCTCCACGACGGCAGCGAGCGAGCGGGACACACCAACGCCGTAGCAGCCCATGATGAGCGGCTTCTCCTTGCCGTCCTCGTCCATAAAGGTGGCACCCATGGCCTCGGAATACTTGGTGCCCAGCTGGAAGACCTGAGAGACCTCGATGCCGCGGGCAGCGGAGAGCGGCTTGCCGCAGTGCGGGCAGGGGTCGCCGGCAACGACGGTGACCAGATCGGCCCACTCATCGACGGTAAAGTCGCGCTCGGGGCAGGCACCGGTAAAGTGATAATCGACCTCGTTGGCACCGCAGGCCCACTGCTTGGAATCGCGCAGGCTCTCGTCGCACACCAGACGAATGCCATCGGGCAGGTTAACCGGTCCGATAAAGCCCTTGTGCAGACCGTTCGCCTGAAGCTCCTCGTCGGTCATCATGCGATAGCCCTTGCCAAAGACGTGCTCGGCCTTGCAATCGTTGAGCTCGTGATCGCCCGGAACAATGGCCACGACCGGCTTGCCCTCGGCGTCGATGAGTGCCAGCGACTTGCGCGTGCCGTTCTCGGGGAACCCAAAGAACTTAGCAACAGCCTCAATGGTGCCCATGCCCGGAGTCTCAACCTTGGTGAGCGTACCGTCACCAGGACCCTCGGTCACGACGACCTTGGTGCTTGCCGCCTCGTCATCGGCAGCAAAGCCGCAATCGTCGCAGTAGACGAGCGAAGCCTCGCCGGCGTCGGCCAAAGCCATGTACTCGACGGAGGTATCGCCACCGATCTCACCGGAGTCGGCAACAACGGGCAGGGCCTTGATATAGCAGCGCTCGCAGATGTTAGCGTAGGCCTGCTTCATCTTGTCATACTCCTCCTGCAGGCTCTCCTGCGTGGCGGAGAAGCTGTAGGCGTCCTTCATGATGAACTCGCGACCGCGCATCAGGCCAAAGCGGGGGCGGAACTCGTCGCGGAACTTGTCCTGGATGTGGTAGAGGTTAACGGGTAGCTGCTTGTAGGAGCGCAGCTCATTGCGCACCAGGGCCGTGACGGTCTCCTCGTGCGTGGGGCCCAGGACGAACTCGCGACCGTGACGGTCGTCAAAGCGCACGAGTTCCTTGCCATAGGCGTCAATGCGGCCGGACTCACGCCACAACTCGGCATCGACCATGATAGGCATCATAAGCTCCTGGGCACCGGCAGCGTCCATCTCGTCGCGCACGATGTTCTCGATCTTGCGAATCGAGCGCCAAGCAAGCGGCAGGTAGGAATATAGACCGGCGGCCTCCTTGCGGATCATGCCGGCACGGAGCAGCAGACGGTGGCTGGCGAGCTCAGCGTCCGCCGGATCCTCTTTAAGCGTCGGCGCATAAAGCTTAGACATATACATTGCTCGGGTCATTTATTTCTCCTCAATAAGCTTGTCGACCTCGGCCATAAGCGCGTCGACAATTTGGTCCTCAGCTACTTTACCAATGATCTGGCCATGCGAAAAGAGCAAGGCCTGACCACGTCCGCAAGCAACGCCCAGATCGGCATCAGAAGCCTCGCCGGGGCCATTAACGGCACATCCCATCACAGCGATCGAAAGCGGCGCGGAGTAGTTCTTAAGCCGCTCGGTAACCTCCTCGGCAATGGGAATAAGGTTAACCTGGCAGCGGGCGCATGTGGGGCACGAAACAATCTCGGGGCCACGGCGACGCAGGCCCAACGACTGCAGAATACCCCAGGCAACCGGCGGCTCCTCAACCGGATCGGCTGTGAGCGACACACGCATGGTGTCGCCAATGCCTTCGGAAAGCAAGATACCCAAGCCTACAGAGCTCTTGATGGTGCCCTGGAGCTTGGTCCCCGCCTCCGTCACGCCCAGGTGAAGCGGAACGTGGGGAATCTCACGCGACAGGGCTCGATAGGTATCAAGCGTCGTTTGCACGCTATGGGCCTTGGCCGAAAGCACAATGTTCGTAAAACCACGGTCCTCAAAGTGCTTGACGAAGCGCTCGCTCGACATCACGAGCTTTTCGGGCTGCGTGAGGTCGTCGCGCTCGGCGATATCCTGCTCGAGCGAACCGGCATTGACGCCGATACGAATCGCGCACCCAGCGGCGCCCGCGGCATCGATCACAGCATCGACCTTAGCCCAATCGCCGATATTGCCGGGATTGATGCGAAGCTTGGCGGCACCAGCCTCGACGGCGCCGATGGCGAGCTTATGGTTAAAGTGAATATCGGCGACGATCGGCACCGGAGACTCGGCACAGATGGTGCGGAAACCCTCAAGCGCGGCCTCGGTGGGCACGCTCACACGCACGATATCGCAGCCAGCCTGCGCCAACGCGCACACTTGCGCAAGCGTTGCCTGGGCGTCAGCGGTATCGGTGCAGGTCATGGATTGGACCACCACCGGCGCGCCGCCACCGATCTGCACACCGCCCACATGCACGGGGCGCGTCAACTCGCGAGGCAAAGGATGGGATAAAGACAATCCAAACACTCCCCTACAGGATAAATCGAAGGACGTCGGAACGAAGCATATAGACAAACAGCAGCGCAAAGAGCGCGATGCCCACATAGCTCACAATCGTCTGGACCTTGAGCGGAAGCTCGCGGCCAGCAATCTTTTGAATGATCTCGATGACCAGCTTGCCGCCATCGAGTGGTGGGATGGGCAGCAGGTTCATAAAGCCAAGCGAGAACGAAATGAGGGCGGCAAACGAAAGGAACGTGGCAGGGCCGGCAGCAGCAGCCTGTGAGGACATAACGCTAATGCCCACGATCGAAGAAGACTGATCGAGAATCTCCATCGTATGCTGCGGCTGGAGCAGGCGCATCACGCCCTCCGCTGTCTGCACGACATAGGAGAACGAAAGGCGAGCCGACGTGATGGGGTCTAAACGGACCACCTGCGTAGAGGCATACACACCTAGGCGCTCGTCCTCTTTGAGCGCAACCGAGGTCGAATGCTGCTTGCCGTCGCGCTCATACTCAATGGCGATATCGTCCTTACCGGCGGCCTTGCCGATGGCATCGTAAACGTCCATCCAGGTAGAGCACGATACTCCGTCAACCGAAAGGATCGCGTCGCCGCCCTCGATACCCGCCTTGGCGGCAATAGACCCCTCGTCAACCTGACCGATCACGTTGGTATCCATCGGCACGGTGACACCCGCAATAGAGTAGATGCTCATAAGCAGCAAAAAGCCCGTCAGGATATTGACGAGAATGCCCGCGAGCAGCATAAAGGCGCGCTTGAGAAAACCCTGGCCCAGATAGGTATGCGAACGCTCTTGCGCAAGGAACTCGGCTTCGCCGCACGGCAGCTCCCACACATCGCCCTCGGTAGTCGCATGCTCTCGATCGAAACGGCGGCCGTCAAAGGTGGTGTAACCCGCCGCATCTCGTGGCAGCGTCTGATACTCGGTGGGATAGTAGCTCGGCGAGGGCTTCTCCCCTTCCTCATACCAAGGCGCGATAGAGCCCCAACCCAAGAGCAAGGCGCATGCCTCGAGCACAACCTCCTCGGATAGCTCGAGCTCGGCGGCAAGGTCGGCCACGGTCACGCGACCATGACGATAGATAGCCGCGAGCACGCGATCGGCGCACGAGACGTCGGTCGGATCCATACCGCAGATGGCAGCGTAGCCACCCAGCAGCAGCGGGGTCACGCCAAACTTGGTTCCAATGCGACGTGACGTGTAATGGATGTCAAAGCGACACGGCAGGCCCAAAAAGAACTCGGTCACACGGACGCCGCAGGCACGCGCCGCCAAAAAGTGGCCGCCCTCGTGCAAAAACACAAGGACGGAAAGCATCAGCAGGCCCCAAAAGACCGATGAGAGAACGCTCAGAACAGTATCCATAAAACGAAAAAGCAATCCTTATGGGTTAGGAACGGGTTGCGGCGAGCACCTGCGCAGCCTTTTCACGCGCCCATGCATCGATGTCGCGAAGCTGCTCAAACGAATCGACCGCCTGCATATCGTGGGAATCCATGCAGGATTCCACAATGCGATCGATATCGGTAAAGCTGCAGCCATCGTGCAGGAAGGCATCGACGGCGACCTCGTTGGCGGCATTGAGCACGCACGGCATGGTGCCACCCGTCTTGCCGGCACGTTCGGCCAGTGCCAGACAGCGGAAGGTATCCATGTCGGCAGCATCAAACGTGAGCTGCCCCAGCTCGCGGAAATCGATACGAGGCGCCGGGGTATCCCAACGCTCGGGATACGAGAACGCGAACTGGATGGGAATACGCATGTCGGAAGCACCGAGATGCGCCATCACGGAGCCGTCGGCGAACTCGACCATAGAGTGAATCTTGGACTGACGCTGCACGACCACGTTAATGAAATCGAGGCCGCAGTTAAACAGATGCATGGCCTCAATTCGCTCCAGGCCCTTGTTCATGAGGGTGGCGGAGTCGATGGTGATCTTGGCGCCCATGGCCCACGTGGGATGTGCGAGGGCATCGGCACGCGTCACGCGATTGAGCTCGTCGCGCGTGCGGCCAAAGAACGGACCGCCCGAGCAGGTGAGCCAAATACAATGAGCCTCGCGCGGGTCCTCCCCCAGATAGCACTGGTAGATGGCGGAGTGCTCAGAGTCGACTGGAATAAGCTGGCCCGGTTGTGCCAACGGCATAAGCAAGTCGCCACCGACGACGAGGGACTCCTTGTTGGCAAGGGCAAGGCGCTTATTAGAGGTCAAGGCCGCATGGCTCGCCTCGAGACCGGCGGCGCCCACAATAGCAACGAGCACGCAGTCGACATCGTCGCGACGCGCGAGCTCGCAAACCGCCTGCGCGCCAACGCCGAGCTTCGTTCCCTCGGGCAACTCCTGCAGCACGGCGTCATCGCCGTGAGCGACATCGGCCACGGCAACCGCCGGAACCGAGAACTCGCGGGCAGCGGCAACGAGCTCAGAGGTGCTGGAATTAACGGACAGCGCCGTCACCTGCAGGCGATCGGCATGCTGACGGCACACATCGAGTGCCTGGGTGCCGATAGAGCCCGTACAACCCAGGATGGCAACACGGAGGCGTCCATCGGGGCCATACGTCGTCTGGAATGACATTACAGCACGCCTCCGATCATCAAAAGCAGCTGAGCGGTAATGCAGCCAAAGATAAGCGAGTCGCTACGGTCGAGCATGCCGCCATGGCCCGGGATAAGGTTGCCGGAATCCTTGACGCCCACGCCACGCTTGATGCGCGACTCGATAAGGTCGCCGATAACGCCCAAAATGGACACGACCACGCCGCATAGCAGCGCATAGGGCAGGCTGAGCTTGTAGAAGTGCGTCGCCCACAGAATGAGCCAAATCAAAACCGAGCCCAGGATGCCGCCGACAAACCCCTCCCAGCTCTTTTTGGGAGAGATCTTGGGAACCATCTTGTGCTTGCCGATACGGCTGCCCACGATGTAGGCAAACGAATCGGAGACCCAAAGGGACGCGCAAACGCCCACTGAAAGCAGGGCGCCGGCAAAACCGGGCACGGCATCGCGCAGCAGCACGATAGCCGACAGCATAAAGCCAGTGTAGATGGGACCCATGAGCGTCACGGCCACATCAGAGATGCGGGTACGCGGCGACCAAACATACCAAATGCCCACAGCGAGCATCAGGGCAAAAAGCAGGGCATTCAGCAGCATCGAATCGCCCAACGCCGACAGCGGAAAGAGTACGGCGGCAGCGATACCCATGCGCTCGTTAGCCATCTTGCCATCGAGCCTTGTCATACGGAAAAACTCATAGCAGCACAGACCGCTCATGACAGAAACAAAGATGGCCGTGGGCACAATACCCAAAACCAAGCACAGGATAAAGACAACGGCGTAGACGATACCGGCAGCGGCACGGGTAATAAAGCCCGCCAG
>DAIMBN010000005.1:0-27394 GCA_036718335.1 Coriobacteriaceae bacterium | reverse complement strand
CCAGCCACGAACCGGTGCCGCTCTTCGCTGCAGGCGCCCCCGCAGTGGCAGCTTTGCGCGCAGGCGTCTTGGGAGAAGATGCCTTGGGACGATCGGACACGATTAAGCCTCCTCGGTCTTGCTCAGTCCACCAAACCTACGGTCACGGCCCTGATAGGCCAAAATGGCGTCGACAAGGCCCCAACGATCAAAGTCGGGCCAATAGGTATCGGTGACGTAGAACTCGGAATAAGCCACCTGCCACAGCAGATAGTTCGAAAGGCGCAGCTCACCAGAGGTGCGAATCACAAGCTCAGGATCGGGAAGACCGGCGGTATAGAGGTGAGAAGCCACCATGTCGTCATCAATTGCGGCAGGGTCGATCTTACCGGCGGCAACGTCGAGTGCGATCTGACGGACAGCGCGAGTAATCTCGGCACGCGCGCCGTAGTTGACGGCAAGCGCCAGCGTCATACCGGTGTGATCGGCGCACTCGGCAAGACCGCGTTCAAAAACGTCGCGGGTCTTCTTGGGCAGCGCGGAAATATCACCCAAAAAGACAACGCGCACGTTTTCGCGCTTCAGAAGCGGCAACTCGTCGATGAACGTCTTGGCAAACAGGTGCATCAAGACGTTGACCTCATGCTGCGGGCGGTTCCAGTTTTCGGTAGAAAACGCATAGGCCGAAAGCACGTCGACGCCCAGGCGCACGCAGGCGGTAATGATCTCGCGCAGCGAGACGATACCCGCCTTGTGGCCCTCAGTACGTGCAAGACCGCGCGACGTGGCCCAACGACCGTTGCCGTCCATGATGCACGAGATATGGTGCGGAATGTTATTGAGGTCAAGGTCGGAAAAACCGACGCCCGCAGGGGCGTCGGCAAAGTACTCGACCAGTTTATGCTCGTCGTATTGCACCTTAGATCTCCATGACCTCGGCTTCTTTTTCCTTCAGAAGCTCCTCGACCTTGGCGACATACTCATCGGTGTGCTTCTGGACCTTAGCCTGCTCGCGACGGACATCGTCCTCGGTGAGCTCCTCATCGCGCTCGAGCTTGTTGTTGAAGTCGCGACGGATGTTACGGATAGACACCTTGGCCTGCTCGGCGTACTCGCGGCACTCCTTGACGAGCTCGCGACGGCGCTCCTCGGTGGGAGCCGGGAACGGCAGACGAACGACGGTGCCATCGGAGTTGGGGGTAATACCCAGATCGGAAGCGCCGATGGCCTTGACGATAGCGTTGATGAGTGCCTTGTCCCACGGCTCGATGAGCAGCATGTGGGCCTCGGGGGTCTTGACGGCGGCAACCTGCGTGACCGGCGTGGGAACACCGTAATAATCGACGGTGATGTCGGACAGAATGTTGGCATTGGCGCGGCCGGTACGAACCTTGGAGAAGTTATGCTTGAGGGACTCGAGCGACTTGTCCATGTGGGCGGTGATGTTCTCTGCCATGCTTAATCCTCCTGATAGACGAGCGTGCCGACGGGCTCACCCGAAAGCGCGCGCTTGACGGTGTCCTCGCCATCGATGTTGAGGACCAAAATCGGCATACGGTTGTCCTGGCACAGTGCCGTAGCCGTGGAATCCATAACCTGCAGACCGCGGACGAGAACCTCGTGATAGGTAATCTTGTCAAAACGGACGGCATCAGCGCACTTGACGGGATCCTTATCGTAGATGCCGTCAACCTTGGTGGCTTTAATCAGAATCTCGGCGCCGATCTCACACGCACGAAGAGCCGCGGCGGTGTCGGTCGTAAAGTACGGATTGCCCGAACCAGCGGCAAAAATAACGACGTTGCCCTTGGAAAGGTGGTTGATGGCGCGACGGCGAATATAGGGCTCGCAGATCTCGTTCATCTGGATAGCGCTCATCACGCGGCAGGGAACATCGTTATGCTCGAAGGCATCCTGCAGGGCGAGCGCGTTCATAACGGTTGCCAGCATGCCCATGTAGTCGGCCTGAGCACGCTCCATGCCACCAGCAGCGCCTGCCATGCCGCGGAAAATATTGCCGCCGCCGACAACGACGCCGACCTCATGGCCAACGGCGAGCAGCTCCTTGACCTGCTTAGCAAGATGGTCGGTAACCTTGGGGTCGATGCCATATTGGCCGTCGCCCATCAGCGCTTCGCCGGAAAGCTTAAGAAGCACGCGTTTATATCGGATGTCGGACAAAGCGATCCTCCTTTAGATTGAACTCTCAACATTCTATCAAAGGCTCTAAGAAGAGCCATGAAAAAGCAGGCTGTGAGTAAAACCCACAGCCTGCTCATTACCAGCTACAAGAGCTTATTTACTCGCCACGGACCAGACGGTCAAAGGCAACGACGGTAATGGTGTCGCCGAGCTCCTTGGAGACCTGCTCAGAGTACTTCTTGATGGTGAGGGAGCTGTCCTTGATGAACTCCTGCTCGGTGAGCACGGACTGCTTGTAGAACTTCTCCAGACGGCCGACAGCCATCTTCTCCTGGATAGCCTCGGGCTTACCGGACTCGGCAGCCTGAGCCATGTAGATCTGCTTCTCGTGCACGACGGTCTCGGCCGGAACCTGATCGCGGGTAGCGCAGATCGGGGCGACAGCGGCAACCTGAAGGGCAACGTCGTGAGCGAAGGTCTTGAAGGATTCAGCCTGAGCGGTCTCAGCCTTCTCGAAGGCAAACTCGACGAGGACGCCGATCTTACCACCCATGTGGATGTAAGAAGCGAGCGCGCCGTTCTCAGCCTTGCGGGCAGCGAAGCGGGAGATCTTCATGTTCTCGCCCATGATGTGAATCATCTCGGTGAGCTCGGAGGAAACGGTCTCCTCGCCCATCGGCTTCTCGAGCAGAGCATCGACATCGGCCGGCTCGGTGGTGGCGACAACCTCAGCGACCTTGGAAGCAAAGCCGGTGAACTTGGCGTTAGAGCCAACGAAGTCGGTCTCGCAGGAGAGCTCGAGCAGAGCGCCGGTCTTGCCATCCTCGGAGACGAACGCGGCGACAGCGCCCTCGTTGGTCTCACGGCCAGCCTTCTTGGCAGCCTTGGCAAGGCCGTTCTTACGCAGAACGTCGACAGCGGCGTCCATGTCGCCGTCAGCCTCGACGAGAGCCTTCTTGCACTCCATCATCGGGGAGTCGGTCATCTCGCGGAGCTGCTTGACCATAGCGGCGGTAATCTGGGCCATTGTGGTTCCTTTCAAAGAGATGAAAAAGAATTAACTAAGACTGATTTACTCGGCCTTGGGCTCAGCGGCCATCTCGGCCTCGGAGACCTGCTCCTTGCCGGAGCCAGCGAGGCAGGCGTCAGCCATGAGCTCGCACATAAGGGTGACAGCGGAGATAGCGTCATCGTTGCAGGGGATGCCGTACTCGACCTCGTCGGGATCGGAGTTGGTGTCGATCAGGGCGACGACGGGGATGTTCAGGCGCTGGGCCTCCTTGATGGCGTTCTCCTCGCGCTTGGTGTCGATGACGAAGAGAGCCTGGGGCAGACCCTTCATGTCGCGGGCGCCACCGAGGTTGGTCTGGAGCTTAGTGAGCTCCTTGCCGAGAACAGCCTGCTCCTTCTTGGGCAGAACAGCCATGCGGCCGTCCTCGACCATGGCCTCGAGCTCCTCCATGCGGTTGATGCGGGAGCGGATGGTGACGAAGTTGGTCAGCATACCGCCGAGCCAACGCTGGTTGATGTAAGGCATGTTGGCGCGCTCAGCAGCGTTCTTGACGGCCTCCTGAGCCTGCTTCTTGGTGCCGACGAACAGCACGTTGCCACCCTTGGCGACGTTCTTGACGAAGGTGTAGGCCTGGTCGGCGTCGAGGATGGTCTGCTTGAGGTCGAGGATGTAGATGCCGTTGCGCTCACCGAAGATGAACGGCTTCATCTTGGGGTTCCAGCGACGGGTCTGGTGACCGAAGTGGCAGCCGGCCTCGAGCAGGGTGCGGATATTAATCTTGGTAGCCATGTTAAACCTCCTGTGGTTTGCCTCCGCGCGGGGTCATCCTCCAAAACCAACCCGGACATGTGCTACCAAAGCCCGGGCACCACGGTATGAAGTAGCCGCGCGTGCGTGATAAAAACATGTTGCCGTGAAGCAACCTGATGAATGATAGCAGGAATGCCTCTTCCTGCCAACCCGCAATCAAAACCACACACCTGAGTGCGGCGCGGGACGTCCCAGCCACTATTCGCCGCGGGGATGGGCTTGAGCCACAGCCCGCTTAAGCCGATCGGGTGTGAGATGCGTGTAGATCTGCGTCGTGGACAGGCTCGCATGACCTAGCAGCTCTTGAACCGAGCGCAGGTCCGCACCGCCCTCGAGCAAGTCGGTCGCAAAGGTATGGCGCATCGCATGCGGGGCGATGTCAGCCGGAATGCCGGCGAGCGTCGCCAGCGTATGGAACCGCCGCCGGAGCATCGCGGCGCTCATGCGATTGCCGCGCGCCGATATAAGCAGCGGATGCGGCCCGGTAGCGAGGTCGCGGCGCTTTGCCCGAGCGAGCAACTCCGGCCTCCCCTCTTCAATATAGAGACGCGTCACATCGAGCGCACGACGATACAGAGGAACGATGCGCTCCTTGCTTCCCTTGCCCCACAGGCGCAGCGTGCGCTCGGACCATGAGATGGATTCCACATTGAGCGCCGCAAGCTCTGAGATGCGGGCACCCGAGGCATAGAGCAACTCGAGCATCGCCGCATCGCGCAGTCCCGCGGGTGTTGAGGTATCAGGCGTCTTGAGCAGCGCCTCAACCTGCTGGGTCGTAAGGACGCCCGGCAGGTCACGCGGCAGCTTGGGCGATGCGATCGCCGAGACCGCATCGCCCTCGACAATCCCCTCGGCAGCCATCCAGCGATAGAGAGATCGGATAGCCGACAGGTGCGCCGCAAGCGTTCGGGGAGCCACCTGCTCACGCGAAAGCTCAGCAAGATAGCGACGAATGGTGCGCACGTCGGCAGCGAAAGCATCAATATCCTCGCGCTCGCACCAAGCAGCAAAGCGCTCCAGCCTCGAGCCATAGGCCGTCACCGTGTTGGGAGAAAGCCCCTCAACGCGTGCGATATAGGCGATAAAAGAGTCGACGGTGTCGTACAGGTCAAAGGCTATGACCGGTCGCCTCCAAACAAGTCGGAACGCGTGGCCAAGTAGGCATCGAGGGCCTCGAGCGCACGGTCCGCATAGGCCTGGTAGCGGTCGCGCTTGCTGCGGCGCTTACCATCCTCGAGTGGCGGCACCAGGCCAAAGTTGACATGCATGGGCTGATAGCCCACGGTGGCAGGATCGGTCGCATAGCCCACGAGCGCACCCAGGGCGCCCACACGCGGCAACTCGACGCCCGCGGCACCGATAGCCTCGGCATAGGTGTTGAGCGCCGCGAGCAGACCTGTCGCCACGGCTTCCATGTACCCCTCGGTGCCGGTGATCTGACCGGCCAGGCGCACACCGGTACCGGGCACGGCAAAGGTGCCATCGAGCACATGCGGGGCGTCGACAAAGGTATTGCGGTGCATGACACCGTAGCGGAAGAACTCAGCGTTCTCCAGGCCCGGCACCATATGGAAGACGCGCTTCTGCTCGCCAAAGGTCAAGTTGGTCTGGAAGCCCACCAGGTTATAGGCGGTCTTCTCCTTGTTCTCGGCACGCAGCTGAATCGCCGCCCAGGGGCGACGTCCGGTACGCGGGTCGGTGAGGCCGACGGGCTTCATGGCGCCAAATCGAATGGCGTCCTTGCCGGTGCGCGCAACTTCCTCGGCAGGCTGGCAAGCCTGGAACAGATCGCCGCCCTCAAAGTCTTTGAGCACCACGCGGTCGGCCGTGGTAAGCGCCTCGATAAAGGCCTCGTACTCCTCCTTATTGAGCGGAGCGTTGAGATAGTCGCCGCCCCCCTGCTCCTCGTAGCGCGACTGCGAGAACAGCACGTCCATATCGAGCGTGGAGGCATCGACGATCGGCGCCGCCGCATCAAAGAATGCCAGGGCATCACCACCGACGAGCTTCATAACCTCTTCGCTCAGCGCCGGTGAACACAGCGGGCCCGCGGCAATGACCACGTGACCCTCGGGAATCTGCGTGACCTCGCCGTGCACGACCTCGATATTGGGACGAGCGGCAACCTCGGCCTCGACAAGCTCGGAAAACTTGACGCGGTCGACCGCCAGGGCACCGCCGGCGGGAACAGCCGCGCGATGGGCGCAATCGAGCAGGACTGAACCCATGCGCTCAAGCTCGGCCTTCAGCAAACCAGCCGCGGAATCCGGACGGGTCGACTTAAACGAATTCGAGCAGACGAGCTCTGCCAGGTGATCGGTATGGTGAGCCGGGGAGCTCACCTGGGGGCGCATCTCGCACAGCTTTACGGCAAAACCGCGATCTGCCAGCTGGATCGCGCACTCCGAACCCGCCAGACCGCCACCGATAACTGTCACCTGATCGAACTGCATCTGCAAACACCTTTCTAATTGACACGTTTTCCATTGTGACCGAAGGGTGTCTGGGCGTGAAGGGCAAACTTGGAGGGCGCATACCTTCCATCCATCATGCGCTCGATAAGACCCTCGAGTTCAAGCGAACCCAAGAGTTTGAGTACGCCGACAGCATCGAGCGAGACGAGCGCCGCGATGTCGTCGACCTTGAGCGGAGAGGCGATGAGCGCATGCATCACGGTCTGCTGCGTTGGATCCAGGTCGGCAATGCCGGGAGCATCGGGGCGCGAGTAGCGCAGGGTTCCGTAGATGCGTGAGATAGCCATCTCGATAGATTCCTCGTCGACAATGCAGCAGGCACCGTTCGCAATGAGGTAATTCGTGCCACGCGACTCGGGCGATAGGATCGACCCCGGCACGGCAAGAAGTTCGCGCCCCAAATCCATAGCAGCCTCGGCTGTAGAAAACGTCCCGGAAGGCATTCCCGCCTCGGATACAAAGAGGGCTTGCGACAGGGCCGCGATCACGCGATTGCGGCGCGGAAAGGCGAACTTGCGCGGACCCATGCCCCACGGAGAGATCGACACGACCGCGCCACCCGTATCAAGCGTGCGCGTAATCAGCCCCGCGCTCGAACGCGGGTAGACCACGTCGGCGCCCGTCCCCAGCACCACAACGTGTTTGCCGCCGGCGTTGACCCCAACCCGAGGCCTGGTCACAACCGACCGCACCGCCCGAAACTACCGTCACTCCCGCCTCAACCGCCACCTTCGCCGCAAGCTCTGCCACGGCAAGACCATACGGCGAGGCCTTGCGCGCGCCGATGATGGAGAGCGCGGGCGTCGAAAGCACCTCGGGATTGCCGCGCACATAGAGCGTCTGAGGTACATCAGAAAGCTCCAAAACGGTCTCGGGATACAACGCGTCACCTGGATGCAGCTCGAAGGTCCCCTCAGCCATCATTGGTCCCTCCTTCCCTGGTACATCGCCGCCTCGAGCACGTGGTCCTGCGTCACCTGCTCGCTCTCGGCGACATCTGCGATCGTGCGCGCAATGCGAACAAGGCGCACGATGCCACGCCCTGTGAGATGCGTGCGCTTCGACAGGCCGAGCACACACTTCTCCGCCGCATCATCGAGCTCAAAGGTCGAAACGACGCCGTCAATGGACCGTGTCTCGTCATCCTCGGCCTCGGCATCCGCATCGTCCATGCGGGATTCGCGCCAGGCGCGAAAGGCGCGACCGCGCACAACGTAGTCACGTAACTCGGCCGACGACATGCCCTCCGCACCCTCGATAATCACTTGAGGGTCGGGACGGGTCACATCGATCATCATGTCGATACGGTCGGCCAAAGGACCACGCAGTTTAGACCGATAGCGCTCAACCATCGCCGCCGAGCAGCGACACGGCACCTCGCGATCGCCCAAAAAGCCGCAGGGGCAGGGATTGCTCGCAGCCAGCAGCTGAAAGCGCGACGGGAAGGTAAAAGCCCCGTCGACGCGTACGATCCTCACGTAGCCGCGCTCGATGGGCTGACGCAGCGTCTGCAGCACGCCAGTGGGAAACTCGGCAAGCTCGTCCAAAAAGAGCACGCCGCCATGAGCAAGGCTGATCTCACCCGGGTGCACCGGGCGCCCGCCGCCGATAAGGCCTGCGGTCGAAATACTGTGGTGGGGACTGCGGAAGGGGCGGTGCCCCGCCAACAAGCCATCAATGTTCTCACCCAAAACCGAATGGATGCACAGTGCCTCCTGCTGATCCTCAACGGAAAGCTCGGGCAGGATGCCGGTCATACGGCGTGCGAGCATCGTCTTGCCCGATCCCGGAGACCCGATCATGAGCAAGCCGAGTTCTCCTGCCGCCGCAAGCGCCATGCCGCGTTTAGCGACTTCCTGCCCCAGCACGTCTGCATAGTCGAGCTCGGGCTCAAAGGTCGCCTCGACACCCTCGGAATCCAAGTAGTGCCGTGCGGCATCGCCCATGCCGTGAGCAAGCTGAGACAGATGGTCGATAAAGCCGCAATCCACGCCCGCGAGTGGCACATGCTGGTCGGACCTGCCGGCGATAAAAGACAGCCCCATGTCGCGAGCCAATAGCTGAAACGCCACCTCGCCTTTGACAGGAAGCACCGTGCCGTCCAAGCCGAGCTCGCCGGCGATAAGACAACGATCGAGGTTGTCACGGGGAATCTGCCCATCGGCCGCCAGAACCGCGATGGCGATGGGCAGATCAAAGCCGCTACCGGTCTTGCGAATATCGCCGGGCGCCAGGTTGACCGTAATGCCCGAGCGTGGGATCTCGAACCCGGCGGAGCGCATCGCGCAGCGAATACGACCGCGTGACTCCATCACCTCCATACTCGGAATACCGAGCATCTGAATGCCCGGAACGCCACCGGCAAGCGAGACCTCGACCGTGACGGGAATCGCCTCGACGCCGCGGATGCAGGCCGCGTGAACGGCAAACGTCTCGAACGCCATCACGACACCTGCCAATCGAACGCGTTGTACTGGTGCTCGATCTCGGCGATATGCCCGCCGCGGATGGTGACACCCACGGCATCGAAGCGAATCGCCTTGAGCGGATAATGCTCCATAAGATAGCAGCTTGCGATGCGGCGGTAGCGGCGTTGCTTTTGGGCGTCCACGGCCTCCTCCGGAAAGACTCTCGTGCTGCAATCCAGTGCAACGCGTCTGGTCTTGACCTCGGCCATTACCACGACATCGTCGAGCTCATCGAGCAGCACCAGATCAGCCTCGCCCTCGGTGCAACGATAACCCTGCTCCAGCAAGGTGTAGCCGCGCTCGTTAAAGTAATCGATGGTGATCAGCTCGCCCAGCATACCCAGCTCGCGGGGACTGAGTCCCTTGATAAACTCGGGCGTCATCGCCCCGCAGTCGAGCTCGCCGTTTTCCCAACGCTCCTTGAGCTGCTGCGTCTTGCTCTTTTTGCTTGCGGCACTCATGGGGTCTCCTTTCCCGCACACTGCATTGCCCCGATGATGAGGGCACCTTTCATGCGGGTAAGTACCGGAAGCAAACCAAAAGCTGACCAAATGCCGACAAAAAACGGGCCGTACGCAGCAATGGTGTTGCACACGGCCCGCTACCAGCTGGTTTACAAAACTCCAGAAGTCCCTGTCTCCACAATTGACCTAGAAAAGGCGCTCAGTCTGCAGAAAGTTTCCGCAAAAGCTCACGCGGTGCAGTGGACAAAGTCCATGTTTGCGAATGGCCTCGATGTGCTCGGGGCTCGCATAGCCCTTCGACTCGGCCAGATGGTACTCGGGATACTCGGCGTCGTACTCGACCATCATCTCGTCACGCGTGACCTTGGCCATGATGGACGCCGCGGCGATGCAGGCGATCTTGGCATCGCCCTTCACCACATCGCGCTCGTTGGGAACGGCGCCCAAGGGGTTGCCATCCATGAGGACGCAATCGGGCTCGAGCCCCGTATCGGCCACGGCGCCCGCAACGGCGGTACGGATAGCACGGGCCATGCCCATCTCATCGATATCCTTAGGCGCGATATGGCAAAAACCGATCGCCGTCGCCACCTCGGCAATCTTCACTGAGAGCAACTCGCGGCGCGCCGGCGTGAGCTTTTTGGAATCGTTGATGCCCCAGACGCGCGGCTCCATCGGAAGACACACGGCACACACGGTCAAGGGACCCGCTACCGAGCCACGGCCCACCTCGTCGACGCCCACGACCACACCATCACCGCCAAGCTCATGCATAAGCTCGTACATGTCATTGACGCGCTCGCGCTCGGCAAGTTCCTTGGCATGGCGCTTAAGAGCACGCTCGCAAGCCTTGATCACCTGCTGGCGCGGGTCCTCGCGATAATGCTCCACGAGGGCGGGGATCTCCTCAAACGTTGCGCTCGCCAGCTCTCCGGCAACCTGCGATGCCGAAACCGAGCTCGTCATGTTGGCCATACCAGGCCCTCCTTGCATGCAAATCAGATAAAAAGAAGGGCCACCCGAAGGTGACCCTTGCGTCCAAACGAGTGGACAGACGCTGCGATCTTCTTAGCGCTTCTCGGGGATGCGAGCAGCCTTGCCCACCTTGTCGCGGAGGTAGTACAGCTTGGCGCGACGGACGCGACCATGACGAACGACCTCGAGCTTGGCGATCTTGGGGCTGTGAAGCGGGAAGGTACGCTCAACACCGACACCGAAGGACATCTTGCGGACGGTGAAGGTCTCGCGGGCACCGGCGCCGGCCATGCGGATGACGTCGCCCTGGAAGACCTGGATGCGCTCGCGGTCGCCTTCCTTAATGCGGTAGTGAACCTTGACGTTGTCGGCGACGCGAACCTGAGGAATGTCCTCGCGGATCTGCTGACGCTCGATTGCGCGGATGTAATCCATGTGCAATTCCTTACTCTTCTAGAGGTGCCGTACCACCTTGGCCGGCACGTAGTTGAACAAACGTATTCGAGTATACACGCGCGGGTTTCTGCTGCAAGAACAATTTTTTACGCAGACAAAAAGACAAAACCCGCACATGATAACCGCCCGTCTCACGAATGAGACGGGCGGCATGAAGGGGGCTACGCTAGGCGTCTAAACCCAAAACGTTAGGCGGAACGCTTGGCCTCGAGCTTGGCCTGAGCGGCAGCCAGGCGTGCGAGGGGCACGCGGTAGGGCGAGCAGGACACGTAGTCCACGTCGGCCACGTTAAACAGGCCCTTGATGGACTTGGGGTCGCCACCGTGCTCGCCGCACACGCCAAAGTGCATGTCGGGGTTGGTGGCGCGGCCCTTCTCGACGGCCAAGCGCACCAGTTCGAGTACCGCCGTGTCGATGGTCTCGAAGGGATTGTCCTTCAAGATCTTCTTATGCATGTACAGCGGGATGAACTTAGCCTCGGCGTCGTCACGCGAGAAACCGAAGGTCGTCTGGGTGAGGTCGTTGGTGCCAAAGCAGAAGAAGTCTGCGTAATGGGCGATCTCGTCGGCGACCATGCAGGCGCGCGGCAGCTCGAGCATCGTGCCCACGGGAATATTGAGCTCGACGCCCTCTTCGTCGGAAACCTCTGCGATCACGCGCTCGATAACCTCGCGGGTCTGGACGTGCTCGGCCGTGATGGAAACGAGCGGAACCATGATCTCGGGGCGCGGGTCGACGCCTTCCTTGATGAGGCGGGCAGCAGCCGTGGCGACGGCGCGAACCTGCATGAGCGGCAGATCGCTAAAGACGACGGACAGGCGCACACCGCGCAGGCCGAGCATCGGGTTGGACTCGACCATGCCGTCGATACGACGCAGGCGGGCGCGCAGGACGGCAAGCTCTTCCTCGCTGGCGCCAGCGGCTTCCTTCTTGGTGATGGCGACCTCAAGCTCGCGAGGATTATCCAGGAACTCATGAAGCGGCGGATCGAGCAAGCGAACGACCACATCGCGACCGGACATGGTTTTAAACATCGCCAGGAAGTCCTCGGTCTGAACCTTGAGCAGGTCGGCCAGGGCCTGCTGCTTCACGGCCTCATCGTCAGACAGGATAAAGCTCTGGATGATGTTCTTGCGGTCGCCCAGGAACATGTGCTCGGTGCGGCACAGGCCGATGGCCTCGGCGCCAAACTCGAGCGCAAGTGCAGCATCCTCGGGGTTGTCGGCGTTGACGCGCACATGGTTGGCATGGCCGCTGGTCTCGTCCAAACGGATTTCGTCGGCCCAGGACAGGATGGTGTCCAGGTCGCCGGTGAGCTCGGCCGAGACCAGATCAACGGCGCCGTCGACGACGATACCCTGGGTACCGTCGATGGAGATAACGTCGCCCTCGTGCAGCACGCGGTCACTGCCCTCGATGCGCACGACCTTCTCGGCGGCGTCGATATGGAAGCGCTCAACGCCGCAGACGCAGGGCGTACCCATGCCGCGGGCGATAACGGCGGCATGGCTCGTCTTGCCACCGTGGCTGGTCAGAATGCCCTCGGCGGCGACCATGCCCTTCAGGTCGTCGGGGTTGGTCTCCCAACGAACCAGAATGACCTTGTGGCCCTCGTTGGCGCGCGCGACGGCGTCGTCGCTCGAGAACACGACCTCGCCCACGGCGGCACCGGGGCTGGCATTAAGACCGCTGGCGAGAGCCTCGTACTTCTTGGAGGCGTCGAACTGTGGGTGCAGGAGCTGGTCGAGCTGCGCGGGATCGATGCGGCTCACAGCCTCATCGCGGGTGATCAGACCCTCCTCGACCATCTCGATGGCGATGCGCAGGGCGGCGGTGGCAGTTCGCTTGCCCACGCGGGTCTGGAGCATCCAGAGCTTGCCCTGCTCGATGGTGAACTCAATGTCGCACATGTCGCGATAGTGATCCTCGAGCGTCAGGAAGACGCGCTCGAGCTCCTCGCCCGCGGACTCAAGGCCCGGGGTGGTCTTGAGGTCGGCGATGGGCTCGGTGTTGCGGATACCGGCGACGACGTCCTCGCCTTGGGCATTAACCAAAAAGTCACCGTAGAACTCCTTGGTGCCGTCGGCCGGATTGCGCGTGAAGGCAACGCCGGTCGCAGATGTCTCGCCCTTGTTGCCAAAGGCCATGGCCTGCACGTTGACGGCGGTGCCGAGTTCGTCGGAAATGCCATGCCGCTTGCGGTAAATGCAGGCGCGCTCGTTCATGCAGCTGCCAAAGACGGCCTGGATGGCAAAGCGTAGCTGAAGCTCCGGGTCGTGCGGGAAGACGGGCTTGCCGTCAGCGACCTCGAGCTCGGGATACAGGGCGGCATCGACGTTCTCGGAGAAGATGCCCTTAAAGGTCTCGACGAGTTCCTGCAGGTCCTCGGCCGAAAGCTCGGAATCGACGCGAACGCCGGCGACCAGACGGGCCTGGGTCAGGGCGTTCTCGAACAGGTCTGCGTCAACACCCATAACGACGTTGGAGAACATCTGGATAAAGCGTCGGTAGCTATCCCAGGCAAAACGCGGATTTTGCGTCTGGGCGATGAGACCCTGAACGGAATCGTCGTTGAGGCCCAGGTTGAGGACCGTATCCATCATGCCGGGCATGGAAAACGGAGCGCCCGAGCGAACCGACACGAGCAGCGGGTCGGAGGCGTCACCGAGCTTCTTGCCGCAGCGGGCCTCGAGGTCCGCCTCGGCGGCAACGATCTCATCGAGCGCGCCTTCGGGCCAGACGTTGCCGGCACCGGAGTACTCGACACAGGTCTGGCAGGTAATGGTAAAACCACCGGGAACCGGCAGGCCGATGCGGCTCATCTCGGCAAGGTTTGCGCCCTTGCCGCCAAGCACGAAGTTCATGGACTTGTCGCCCTCGGTGACACAGGTGCCCTGGGCGTCGGTTCCAAAACGGTAAACCCTCTTGCAATCGCTCACGATACTTCCCCTTCCATGCGCTTACGCACACGACCGTGGTAACGAATCGACCCGCCGGTTACGGGCCGTGAGGGAACTATACGGCGGGCTTTATGCCGACATGAGAAGAGGATGCGCGGTTTGGTAAACGAGGTGAATATGGCGGTAAACGGTAGGTAAAGGTGGTTACCTTATGAAGATACCACTGCAAGAAAATTGCAGGTCAAATGCAAGTTTGTTGCTAAATCGCTTTACCAATATCGTGCATTATTTTTAGGTAGTCTTTTTGAGACGGTGCATTTTTTAGCTACCGAAATGAGTTAACTTTGCCGGGCTCGGCGGGCGGCGCGGCGGGCACGGGCTTCTTGGATTTCCTCCAAGTGACTTATGATCTCGGAGGCGCTCTCCTCGATCGCCTTGCCGTCGGTACGAACCACAAAGCAGCCTAGGCGCTTCATGAGGGCACGAGCTTCCTCAAGCTCGCTGCGCACGCTCTCGGGCTCGGCATAGGAGCCGGCAACGGCACGAGCGTAGTCATCGCCCAAGCGGCTATCGCGAATTTCGGAAATCACATCGACGGTCGAAATCAGGCCGAACAGGCGCATCGGGTCAACCTCGTAAATCGACTTCGGCGGCTCCATGCCATGGGCCAACGGAACATTGGCAACCTTGTAACCTTGATAGGCCAGATACATCGACAGCGGCGTCTTGGACGTGCGCGATACGCCCAGCAGCACGATATCGGCACCTGACAGATCGTCGCAACCGCGCCCATCATCGTGCTCAACAAAATACTCCATGGCCTCAATGCGATGGAAATACCGGTCGTCGGTCTTGTGAATCACGCCCGCCACACCCTTGGGCGGCGCGCCGACGAGCGACGACAGCACGGCGAGCGTCGGGCCGATCAGGTCGACCGAACGGATATGCAGCATGCCCAGGTAATCGAGCACACGAGCACGTAGCGCCGGGTCGACGATGGTGTGAAACACAGCGATATCGCGATGGTCGGCATCGACGCGAGGTTCCACAAACGATTTAACCTGCTCCACCGAGGTCACCTTAGGCAGGCGCAAGAGATGAAAAGCCCCTTCATCAAATTGCCCGGACGCCGCAAGCACCACCTCACAAGCGGTATCGCCGAGCGAGTCGGAGATAACGATGACGGTGGGACGAGCGGTGACCGGGCAATCCATGCGGGGCTCCTTTTGCGCTTATGCGCAGGCTGGCTTACTTTTTGCGGGCAAGCTCACCGATGTTGGCGATGCCGGAGAAAACGGCCTCGAAGCGGTTGAGCAGCTTAAGGCGATTATCGCGGAGCTGCTCGTCCTTGTCCATGACCATGACCTCGTCGAAGAAGCGGTCGATGGGGGCGCGCAGGGCGGCAAGGGCGGCAAATGCGGCCGGGTAATCCTCGGCAGCGAGGGCGGCATCGACAGCGGTCTGAGCAGCCTCGGAGGCGTCGGCGAGCGCAAGCTCGACCTCGCCCATCAGGCTGCGGTCGTACTCCACGCCCAGCTCGGGCTTGGAGATGTGCGCGGCGCGGGCATAGGCGGTAGCCAGGTTGTCGAAGGTCTCGGCGTCGTTCTTGCGGGCCTCGTCGAGGGCGGCGCAGCGGGCGAAGAAGACGGACGGGGCGATGATGTGCACCGCAGAGACGGCGGCAACGGTATCGGCCGGGATCTTTTCGTCGCGGGCCATGCTCACCAGGCGGCCATGGAAGAAGTCGCGAACCTGCTGGGCGACCTCGGCGGCGTCGAACTCAATGCCCTGCTCGCTATAGAGCTCGAGGGCGAAGTCGATGAGCGATGTGGGGTCGATCGGCAGACGGTCGCGCAGGATGTTGATGATGCCGATAGCGGCACGACGCAGCGCGTAGGGGTCGGAGGAGCCGGTCGGGGGCTCACCGATGGCAAAGATACCGGCGATGATATCGAGCTTGTCGGCGCAGGCCACGATGCAGCCAGCGGTGCCCTCGGGCAGCTCGTCACCGGCAAAGCGGGGACGATAATGATCGCGAATGGCGTGGGCGACCTCGTCGTTCTCCCCCATCGCGGTGGCGTAGTAACCGCCCATCACGCCCTGCTGGCTCGTGAACTCGACGACGGCGTTGGATACCAAGTCGGCCTTGCACAGGTGCGCGGCGCGAGCGGCATCGGCGGCCAGGTGGGCGCCCAGATGGGCCTCGCGAGCGATGGCAAGCGCGAGTTGCTCAATGCGCTCGGACTTGGCGAGCACGCTACCGAGCTTCTCCTGGAAGGCGACCTTGGCCAGACGCTCGCGGAACTCGTCGAGGGAGATCTTCAGGTCCTCCTCGTAGAAGAACTTGGCATCGTCCAGACGGGCACGCACAACGCGCTCGTTGCCGTCGATCACGCGCTCGGCGTTCTCGGGCTTGCTGTTGGAGACGACCACGAACTCACGCGTGAGCTTGCCCTCGCCGTCATAGATCGGGAAGTAGCGCTGGTTGGTGAGCATGGACTCGCAGATGATCTCGTGCGGGACCTTGAGGAACTCCTCATCGAAGGTACCGACGAGCACCGTCGGCCACTCGCAGAGGTTGATGACCTCCTCAAAGACCTTCTTGGGCGTATCTACATGGCAGCCGGGACGGGCAGCCTCGACCTCGGCGATACCGGCAAGGATGGCCTCGCGACGGCGCTCGGCAGAAAGCACGCCGGCGTCCTCGAGCACCTGCTCGTAGACGGCGGGGCTGGCGACCACATGGTCACCGGGGCCAAGCACGCGATGACCACGCGTGGTGTTGCCACTCGTCACGTCGGCAAACGACACGGGCACAACGTCCTCGCCCTGAAGGCAGCAGATCCAGCGGACCGGACGAACAAAGGTCGCATGCTCGTGACCCCAGCGCTGAGAGCGGTAGTTGGGCCACTGCAGGCCAGCGATAGTCTTCTCGCACAGGGCCGTCAGGATCGGGGTGGCCGGGGCGGAAGGGATGTTCTTCTCGGCAAAGACGTACTCACGGCCGTCGGTGTCCTCGCGACGGACCAGATCCTCGGCAGCCACACCGCACTTGCGGGCGAAGCCCTGGGCGGCCTTGGTGGCGTTACCGTCGGCATCGAAGGCGATGTTGGCCGCGGGGCCGCGCTTGACCTCGTGAACCTCGTCGGTCGCGGTGGCGACGTCGGCAACGAGCGCAGCCAGGCGGCGCGGGCTCGAGATCACACGGACCTCGCCGTGGGCCAGACCGGCCTCGTCGAGACCCTTGGCGATCATGGTGCCAAGCTGCTTGACGGCATTGTTCAGCGGTGCGGAGGGCATTTCTTCCGTACCGATCTCAAACAGGAAATCCTTAGCGTCTGCCATGGCTTACGCCACCTCGCCTTCCTGATCGGCATTCTCGTTGACTCCGGCGACCTCGGCCATGTAGGCCTCGCAGCACGCCTTGGCGACGGCGCGGACGCGCAGGATGTAATTGGCACGCTCGACCGCGGACAGCGCGCCACGGGCATCGAGCAGGTTGAAGGCGTGGCTGCACTTCATGACGCAGTCGTATGCGGGCAGCGGAAGCTTGCGCTCCAGGCAGGAGTGGCACTCGGCCTCGTAGTCGTCAAACTTCTGACGCATCATCTCGACGTTAGCGACCTCAAAGTTATAGGCACTGAACTCGCGCTCGTTCTCGAGGAACACGTCGCCATAGGTCATGGGCGTGCCGTCGGGCAGGTAGCTCCACACCAGGTCGTAGACCGAGTTGACGCCCTGGGCGTACATGGCGATACGCTCCAGGCCATAGGTGATCTCGACGGGCACGGGGTCGACCTCGATGCCGCCCACCTGCTGGAAGTACGTAAACTGCGTGACCTCCATGCCGTTGAGCCAGACCTCCCAGCCAAGGCCCCAGGCGCCGAGCGTCGGGCTCTCCCAGTCGTCCTCGACAAAGCGGACGTCATGGTCGTTGGGGTCCAGGCCAATGGCGGCCAGCGAACCCAGGTAGAGCTCCTGGGCGTTGACCGGCGAGGGCTTGATGAGCACCTGGAACTGATAGTAGTGCTGCATGCGGTTGGGGTTCTCACCGTAGCGGCCGTCGGCGGGACGGCGGCAGGGCTGCGCATAGCAGGTGCGCCACTCGGCGGGACCGAGCGAGCGCAGCGTGGTCGCGGTATGGAAGGTACCGGCACCGACCTCGGAGTCATAGGGCTGCATAATGACGCAGCCCTGCTCGCCCCAGTACTGCTGGAGGCGCAGGATGATGTCTTGGAAGGAAAGCGATGAAGCGTTCATGCCTCTAATATCCCCTCGTCGAAACGATTACACGGTTAGGTACTGTACTATAGCGGTTTTTAGTCGATAGCGCCGATGCGGTTGAGCGGCCAGTAGCGAACGAGTGCCACAGCGATCAAATCAGAGCGATCGACGGGACCAAAGTAGCGTGAGTCGGCAGAGTTTTCGCGGTTGTCGCCCATCACCCACACGCACCCATCGGGAACGGTGTAGGGATAGCTTACCTGAGCGCCGGGCGCTTGGACCGAAAGTGGCCAGCTCATGCCCGTCGTATAGTCCTCGTCGAGCGCTTGGCCGTCAACGACCACCTTGCCATCCTGCAGGTCGACCGTCTGGCCGGCCGTGGCAATAACGCGCTTGACAAGAACATCATGCTCGGAGGTGCCATCGGGGTTGTGAAACACCACGATATCGTCCTGCTTGACGGGCTGACCGAACTCGAGGCTCACCTTTTGTGCCAGGATCTGGTCGCCAATCTCGATCGTGGACTCCATGGAGCCGGTGGGCACCACAAAGGGCTCGACCACAAACGAGCGAATCAAGAAGGTGGCGACCAATGCGATCGCGATGACCGCGATCCACTCAAAAGCGCCCCTCAACGCGGAATGTTGCGTAGGAATCATACTCACTCCTTGCTCTGCGAATACGAAGCGTCAAGGATCTCCTGCGCATATGCACGCTCCTGGGGCGTGAGCCGCGCCGTCTCGATCAGGTCGGGACGCCAGCGACAGGTGCGCTCGATGGCATTCTTGCGGCGCCAGGCATCGACCTTGGCGTGATCGCCACTCACGAGCACGGGAGGCACGCCCTCGCCGTTGAACTCGGCGGGGCGGGTGTACTGCGCGTACTCGAGCAGGCCACCGTCCTCGGCGGTCGAGAACGACTCGTCGACGTTGCTCATCTCATCTCCCAGAGCGCCGGGGATGAGGCGAACAACAGCATCGGCCACGACCATGGCGGGAAGCTCGCCGCCCGTGAGCACGTAATCGCCGATCGACAGGCGCTCGTCGGCATACGCATACGCGCGCTCGTCGACGCCCTCGTAGCGGCTGCACACAAACAGCAGGCGCTCACTTTTGAGCAGGCGCTCGGCCACATGCTGCGTAAAGGGCTCGCCACAGGGGGTGAAGAACACTACGGTGGGCTTGGGACCCTCGGAGCTGATGGCCTCGATGGCCTCGGCAATAGGCTCGACCTTCATGAGCATGCCCTGCCCGCCGCCGTACGGCTCGTCATCGACGGTACGATGGCGGTCGTGCGTCCAGTCGCGCAGGTTATACGCCTTAAAATCAAAAAGGCCGGCCTTGCGGGCGCGGCCCAAGATCGATGTGGACATGACGGGCTCAAACATCTCGGGAAAGACCGAAAGGGTCTCGATCAGCATGTTGTCCTCCCTACTTGTCCATATCGATCAGGCCGTCCATAACGTGGACGGAAATTGTTCCTGCGTCGGGAAGATCGAGCACGACCTGCTCGATCACGGGAATCAGTACCTCGCCGTACCGATCGCCCTCAACAACCCAAACGTCGTTAGCGGGCGTCGACATGATCTCGACGATCGTGCCGAGTAAACCGAAGCGCTCGTCGACCACCTCGCGACCCATCAGGTCGGTATAGGCAGCGTCGAGCGAATCGAGCTCAAAATCGTCACGATTTGCCAGCACGTAGCATCCCGTGATGCCCTCGGCGGCCGTCAAGTCGTCAATGCCCTCAAACGAGACCAGATCGCCATCGCCCGTATCGGTGACGGACACGACCGTGCAAAAGCGGTCGCGCTTGAGCGCCGGCGGCGTCAGGGCGACGCGCATACCCGGCTCTAATACAGAAGGAAGCCCCCGCAGCGGCTGCGCGAGGACCTCCCCCTTCCTTCCGTGCGGCTTGACAACACGGGCGATGTTTTTGTACTGGGACCTCAAGGTCCTAGCCCAGAACCTCTACCTCGACAGCAGTGTCGAGGCGAGCGGCCAGTGCACGGGCGAGCGTGCGAATGGCCTTGATGGTACGGCCACGACGGCCGATGACCTTAGCGACGTCATCCTCGGCGACCGAAACCTCAATCGTAGAGGCGTCGTCACCATCGATGACCTCAAGGCTCACGGAATCCGGGTCGTCGACGATCTGAACAACGAGATATTCGACGAGATCGGCGATGCGATCTGAGAGCATTGCCTCACCCTCGAGCTGTGCAGCGTCAACCTCAGGCACGATTTACTCCTCGGCGCCCTCAGCGGCCTCAGCGGCAGCCTTAGCAGCCTCGGCCTCTTTGGCGAGCTGCTTCTTGGACTTCTTGACGACGGTCTCGGTCTTCTCGCCCTCGTTGGCGGCCTTGACCAGAGCGGCGACGGCGTCGGTGAGCTGAGCGCCCTTGGACTGCCAGTCGGCGATCTTCTCGAGGTCGAGGTTGATAGTCTTGGGGGCGGTCATCGGGTTGTAGCGGCCAACCTCCTCGATGATACGACCGTCACGCGGGGCGCGGGAATCGGCGACGACGACACGGTAGTACGGACGCTTCTTAGCGCCGTGACGAGCAAGGCGAATCTTGACTGCCAAAGGAAACTCCTCCAACCAAGCAGCTTTAGGCTGCAACTACAAACAAACAGTTGAACATAATACGCCATCGACGCGGGCAGGTGAAGTCCGTGAGACCAACTTCTTCGGTGTAGTCGAGGGCAAATCCATATCTTAGACAAGAATTCGGGATTTGCAAGCACATACACGCACCCCACATGAGCTGCGCGGTATACTCATGGCATGGAAAGACGCGAACATATATACGGTTATGAGGATGCCATGGGCGTCACGCCGCCTCCCTGGACGGGTCCGGCGGTGGGACTCATGGACCTCGATGCGTTTTTTGCGAGCGTGGAAATGCTCGATCATCCCGAATGGCGAGGAAAGCCGCTCATCGTGGGCGGAGACGCCGATTCGCGTGGCGTCGTGTCCACGTGTTCGTATGAGGCGCGTCGCTTTGGCGTGCACTCTGCCATGGCCTCGGCCGAGGCACGGCGCTTGTGCCCGCAAGCCATTTGGACACACGGGCACTTTGACCGCTACCGCGAGGTGAGCGCGCAGGTCATGGCGATTCTCGCCGACGAGACCCCGCGTGTTGAGCGCGTATCCATCGACGAAGCCTTTATCGATATCACACCGGGTCGCTTTGCGCCCGAAGACCCCCTGCTGGTTGCGCGGCGTATAAGCGACCGCGTGGCAGGGCTGGGAGTGACCTGTTCCATTGGCGTGGGCTGCAACAAGACGGTCGCAAAGATCGCAAGCGAGCGGGATAAGCCGTTTGGGCTGACCATCGTGCGCCCCGGAACCGAGCAGCGCTTTTTGGCCGCGCTGCCGGTATCTGCCATGAGCGGCATCGGGCGCTCGGCCGAGGAGCGACTGCGCCGCATGCGCATCTACACCCTCGGCGAGCTATCACGTGCACCGGAATCCACCTTGGCCTCTATTTTTGGCGTCAACGGCGAACGCATGCGCCAGCGTGCGCTGGGACTCGAAATCTCCGAAGTCACGAGCTTCGATGAAGAGCGCGAGGTCAAGTCTGTCAGCAATGAACGCACCTTTGCTAAAGATTTGACTGAGCGTGGGGATATTGAGGCGGCGATTGCGCTGTTGGGAGAGTCAGTGGGACGCCGCCTGCGCCGTCAGGGGCTGACGGGTGCCACGGTAACGCTCAAGCTTAAGTATTCGTATGGCAGCGGGCGTACGGCACAGCGCCGGCTGCCTCATCCGACCGACGATGAGAACATCTTCGTGGCGGTTGCACTCGAACTGCTCGACAACATCTGGCAGGATGGCATGCATGTTCGCTTGGCGGGCATCGGCATGAGCGACTTCGACCACCAAGGCGGCATCCAGACTGACCTGTTCTGCGAGATCGATGACCGCGGAGCCCAATCCAGCGACCGCCGCGACCTCTCCGTCGCCATCGACGCCGTCCGAGACAAATTCGGCGACACCGCCCTTTCCTTCGGCCGCCAATCCCGCTTCAACGATTAACCGCCTTTGGGCAAAAGAAAGCCGGGCAGGTGCGGAAAACCGCACCTGCCCGGCGATATGCGTGAGGGTAGCTAAACCCCGTCTCAAATGAGCTACTAGAGGAGGTTGAGGGGGAGCTGGGGAGCGTCACCCCAGAGCTTTTCGAGACGGTAGAAGTCGCGCGCCTCGGGAGTGAAGACGTGGACGACAACCGAACCATAGTCCATGAGCATCCAGGTCTTCTGCTCGCGACCCTCGATGGAGAACGGGTGCTCGCCGCAAGCCTCGGCGACCTTCTCCTCGATCTCGTCGACGATAGAATCGACCTGGCGGTTGTTGGTACCGGTGGCAAACACAAAGTAGTCGCATACGTCGGAAAGCTCGGTCAGGTCGAGCACCTGAACGTCCTCGCCCTTCTTGTCGTAGGCGGCCTGCGCGGCGGCGCGGGCGACATCCTCGGCGGCGACACCGCTCGCGGACAGCGAGGCGGCAGTGCGGTCGGACGTGGCGACGAAGCTCTTGTGCTCCACACCTTCAAGAATCTGCTCGTCGGTCATGGTCTCGTCGGCCATGGAATACCTCTTTCTAGACAGCCCGAGCTAGCGCAGCTGGGCGTAATGGTTGTAAATCGTAATAGCTGTGGGATAAAGATAGCGCCCGGACTGGATCACATAGACCAAACCCTGCGCAAAACAGGAGAAGAACAACTCGTCGAGCGTCGACTCCCCCACCATCTTGCGCAGTGCATGGGCATAGTCGCCGTGGCGGTTGGGCTCTATGGCATCGGCCACAAAGACCACCATATCGAGCGGCGTCATATCGCAGGCACCCACGGTGTGACGGTCGACAGCCTGAAAGACCGCCGGCGACAGCTCGGGAAAAAGCTGCGGAAGCTCATAGGCGGCAACAGGGCCATGCAAAAGCGGCGTCGCGGCAGAAGGAGAGCCGGCAATCTTAATGCCGTAATGCAGAGCGCGCGTGACCAGCTCGTCATCGGAAAGCACCTTGTCCCAGTCATGGATCAGGCCGGCGGCAGCGGCATCAAAGCGGTCAACGCCGTAGACCTCGGCCAGATGAAGTGCGGTCTCGGCAACACCCAGCGAATGCACATAGCGCTTGCGCTTATCCTTCATGCGAACATCGAGCAGCTCTTGAATGCGCTTGAGCAGCGCGCGCTCATCGCCCTCAAACTGATCCTCTACCGACAACGTAGACCCCCATCACTCAAAATCTTCTTGGCCCAAATCGGCATATAGCCTGCGTTTGCGAATGTAGCCGAGCACGGACTCGCTCGTAAGATAGCGCACGCTCATGCCGCGGGCAACTCGCTTACGAATGTTCGTCGAGCTGATCGCCAGCGCCGGAATCTGAATATAGCGCACGTCGAACGGCAGCCCCGACTCTTTGATTCGGGCACGCGCCGTATCGATATCAAAACCCGGTCGCGTCGCCGCAATAAAGGTAGCAAGCTCAGCGATTCGTTCGGCATCATGCCAGGTCACAATATCGATAATCGCGTCGGCGCCCGTAATAAAGTAGAGCTTTACCTGCGGCGGGTAAAAGTCGCGAAGGGCATGAAGCGTATCGGCCGTATAGGTTACGCCCGGACGGTCGATCTCGAAACGGCTCGCCAAAAAAGCCGGGTTCGCGGCGGTGGCGAGGACCGTCATGGCATAACGGTCCTCGGCAGGCGTCACCGGCTTGTCAAGCTTAAAGGCAGGAGAGCCCGCCGGCATAAAGAGCACGGCATCCAAGTCGAGGGACTCACGCGCCTGCTCGGCGGTCACCAGATGCCCGTAATGGATGGGATCAAAGGTGCCGCCCATAATGCCGAGCCTAAACTCCCGCCCGTCCTCTAGAGGAAGCTCGGGCAGACCGATTCCACCGCGCAGCGACATGGCCTACTCGCCCTCCGAGGTCTCGGCATCGTCCGCGGCATCCGCCGAATCGACAACCTCGACGCCCTCATCCGCAGCATCGGCCACGTCAATGGCTTCAACGGCAACGTCCTCGCCAGCATCCTCGAGCTCCTCGTACTCCGAGAAGTCCTCGGCGCCCTCAAAGTCAAAGGCGCGCTGGCAAATGCGGACCTCGTCGCCCGCACGGCAACCGGCCTTCTCGAGCGCGTCGTCAACACCCATACGCGCAAACTTATGCTGCAGGTAAATGACGGCTTCCTCGTTTTCCCAGTCGGTCTGGATGACCATACGCTCGATGGCACGACCGACCACGCGGAAGGCACCGGGCTCTTCCTGGACAATGCGAAAACGCTTCTCGCGCTGCAGACGGCGGCGCTCCCACTCCTCGTCGCGCAGATCGACCGGCTCATCAGCAACCGCCAGCTCGGCGCGAAGCTTAGCCACCTGCTCGCCCACGGCAAGCATCAGCGTGTTGAGGCCGGCGCCCGTAACAGCAGACACGGCAAAGAACATATGGCCATCGTCGAGCGCCGCACGCTTAAGGTCGGCAATCTTGTCAGCCGTGCCCGGCGCATCGCACTTGTTAGCGACGACGATCTGCGGACGCTCCGAAAGCTCGGCGCCATACTGCTCGAGCTCACGGTTAATGATGTGGTAATCCTCGACCGGATCGCGATCCTCAAAACCACCCGTCATGTCGACGACGTGCATGATCAGGGCCGTACGCTCAATGTGACGCAGGAACTGGTGACCCAGGCCCTTGCCCTCGCTCGCGCCCTCGATAAGACCGGGGACGTCGGCAACGACGTAAGAATATTCGCCGGCACGCACCATGCCCAGATTGGGCACGAGCGTGGTAAACGGGTAGTCAGCAATCTTGGGGCGGGCGGCACTCATGCGCGCAATGAGCGATGACTTACCCACCGAAGGAAAGCCCACGAGCGCGGCATCGGCCATAAGCTTCATCTCGAGCTCGATCCAGTGTTCCTCGGCAGGCTCGCCGAGCTGGGCAAAGGCCGGAGCGCGACGCACCGACGTCACAAAGTGTGTGTTGCCCAGACCGCCGGCACCGCCGGGCGCCACGACAACGCGCTCGCCGTCGTGCACCAGGTCGGCAATCTCGAACATCGGGGTCTGCGTCTCGGGGTCGAGCTCCCGCACCACGGTACCCATAGGGACCTTGAGAATCAGGTCCTCGCCGCTCTTACCGTTACGACGGGCACCCTGTCCGTGCGTGCCGCGCTCGGCGCGGAAGTGATGCTTAAAGCGGTAATCGATCAGCGAAGACAGCTGAGCATCGGCCTGGATGACGACATTGCCGCCACGACCGCCGTCGCCGCCATCGGGGCCGCCCTTGGGGACAAATGCCTCGCGCCTAAACGACATGCATCCGGCTCCGCCGTCGCCGCCGCACACGTTAATGCGGCTGATATCGGTGAACTGTGACAACAGAATCGCCTCCTACAAAAAAGAGGGAGACCCTTGAATCCTAAAACTCAAGTGCCTCCCACATATGTGCTCTATGAAGGGTGAATTACGCGTTCGCGAGCGGGCGTACGCTGACCCTGTGCTTGATACCCTTGTGGAACTCAACGGTACCGTCGACCAGCGCGAACAGCGTGTCGTCCTTACCACGGCCAACGTTCTCACCCGGGTGGATGTGCGTGCCGTGCTGACGGACGAGAATCGTGCCCGTGGTTACCGTCTGGCCGGCATAGCGCTTCGTGCCAAGGCGCTGACCGCGGGAGTCACGGCCATTACGGGAGGAACCGAGTCCTTTTTTGTGTGCCATTGTGTATACCTACTCTTTCGTTACGAGTGTAATCTACTCGGCGACGGGAGCCTCGGCAACAGCCTCAGCCTCTGCCTTGACAGCCTTCTTGGCGCGGGAGGTAGCCTGAACCTTCACGATCTTCAGCTTGGTGAGCTGCTGACGGTGACCCTTCAGACGACGATAGCGCTTGCGCTTGTGGAACTTGAAGACCAGCTGCTTCTCGCCCTTGAACTGCTCAACGATCTGAGCGGTAACCTTGGCCTTGGCCAGCTTGTCGGGATCGGTGACGATCTTCTTACCATCGTTGAGGAAGATAACCGGCAGGGTGACCTTGTCGCCCTCATTGCCCTCGATCTTCTCGACGGTGATGACATCGTCGGTGGCGACCTTGTACTGCTTGCCGCCCGTGTTAACGATTGCGTACATGTTTACTTGCCCTTCATGCATCAGTTAGTGCAACAGCCGAATATAGTAGCAGGCGAAAATACCCCCGTCAACGAGTATGTGGAGCAAATCCACAAGTTCGCACAGGAATGGGGCTGACGAGTCGGCCCTCGTCGTCCTCGCATGCTTGATTCTGACGCTCGACATCGTAGGAGCAGATGGTCACGAGGTCTTGCATACCGGTGGAAACAATAGGTGCATCCACGCCCGGGGTCAAGCCCTGCAACAAAACATCAGCAGCGGAAAGCAAAATTTCCGGACGCATGGAGCCCTCGTTGTCGGCATGGGTGTCGAGCATGAGCACCAAATGGTCCGGGCGCTCCCCCGCCGTGAGCTCATAGCCCACGAGCGTGTGATCCAAATCCAAGCGCTTGCTCTTTTTTCCGCGCGCGTAGTCGATGCCATTGCCCGCGCGCAGCGTGTCGAGCGCACGACGCACCTCGTCGGCGCTTACGGGCGCCTCGGGATCCAAGTGCAGGTCGATGCGATACGACAGGCGCGTGAGCTGCGCCGTCAACGCCGGCGTGCGCACGTCGATGTACGCCGCCTCGATGGGCGCCAGATCGGCCGGAGACGCCGCAGCCAGGCGCCCAAACGCCTCGTCGAGCGCCACGAACTCGGTCATAAACAGGTCATACCACTCGCAGGTCGACGACGTACCCACCGGTAGCGCCGAAGAGAAGCCCACGCGCATGTGCGGAGAAAAGCCCTGCGTGACGGCATAGGGAAGTCCCGCACGGCGCACGATGCGCTCAATGGTATGGATCACTTCGAGATGGCCCAGGTACTTAAGGCGATCGCGCTTGCCATAGCGAACACGAAGTCTAAAGAGCGAGGGGTTGTCGGTCAGGCGCTCACTCATGCGCGATCACCCATCAATACATTCTTGGCGTGGAGCGTGGGGCAGATCCCGCAGCCGGTGCACGACGTGCGGGTGCAGTCGGGAGTCGTGACGCCCTCGAGCGAGCGACGGTACTCGCGCTCGAGGAAGCCGCGCGTACAGCCAGGGCTCACATGCTCCCACGGCAGGCGCCAATCCAACTCGTAGGGCAGGTGCACGAGCTCATTGAGGTCGATGCCGTTTTTGGCAGCAGCTTCCTTCCAGTTATCGAGCGAGAAATGCTCTACCCAGGCGTCAAAGCGAGAGCCCGAGCGCCAAGCGTCGATGATGACGGGCGTCATGTCACGACCGGCGCGGGACAGTGCGGCCTCGATGAGCGAGGTCTCGGCATCGTGGTAATGAACGCGGACGGCACGGTTGCGAACGCTCGTGATGAGCAGCTTCTGGCGACGCTTGACGTCGTCGTAGTCGAGCTGCGGGCACCACTGGAAC
>DAIMBN010000115.1:0-2102 GCA_036718335.1 Coriobacteriaceae bacterium | reverse complement strand
GAACCCTCGACGGCGGCTGCAACCTGGCGCGGTTGCTCGCAGCCTCCACGGCGTACGATCTGGTATAGGAACGGCGATTTAACGTATTTGACCTCGATGGGCGTGGCGTGCACGGTGCTTTCGCTCGACAGCATCACGTTGGGATTGAGCGGTGCCACCACATGCGTCTCGCGCTTGTCACTAAACACCACCGCAGCCGCGCGGCCCGTCTGGCCGTTCACGGCGATGCGCACCTGTTCGCCATCGCGACTATCCGAGGCAGGACGATCGACAAAGTACACCGGCACCATAACCAAGCCGTCCTTGTGCTTGCGGGCCTTGCGCGCCCACGTGCGGATGCTCTTTTTATTGAACCCCAGCACCGCCTCGGCGTCGTTGCCCGCAACGTCGAGCGCCAACTTATCAATAACCACCTGGTCCTTGGTAGACGCATCGACGGAGACAACGCGAAAGTCACCTTCCTGCATGGCCGGGTCAAACGGCCCAACCTTGGCAAAGTCCCACGGCTCCAAAATGCCCATGAGGCGAACGTCCAGGTAGTTTGCCCTGGGGTATGCCCAGTCGAGCACCTCGTAGTACACCAGGGTTTCCTTGCTCAGGCCCTTGCCCGGGAAGCTCGCCATCATGCGCAAATCCGCGAGCGCCATGGGGAAATAGAAGAGCATCATGTCGTTTTGGATTGCATCTTCCACGTCGTGCCCGGCAAAGGCTTCCGCATACTGGCGCACCAGCTGCAGTGCGTTGGCACGTGCCTGCTGCGGCGAGATTTCGCAGGGAATGCCCTGCTCCGGCACATACTCTGCACCCACGCCCAAGGTCAGGCGCTTGCTAAACGTCCCCGGCTTGAGCAGGTCGGCAATGCCGATCTTGTTGCCGCAGGACGGGCACTCAAACACACGCTGCGTTGACTCGCCCTCAAAGGACGCTCCGCAGAAGGGACAAGGAATGCTCACATGCGTGGCCTCTTGGAACTCTTGCGCCGTGCCGCGATCCTCCCACAGCAGATGTTCCAGGACCGACTGATTGCGCCAGTACGAATTGAAGAAATACCAGTCCGGGTCCTCCGGGCGCTCGAGTTGCGACACATGCGTGAGCTTGAGCAGTCCATCCACTACCGTCAACGGCGTATGGCGAATGCCCAAAGCGCTCTTGGGCTCTCCGGCGTCCGCCTGCCACGGAATGACCGCACCGCAATAAGCGCACTCAAAGCTGCGCTTAGCTTGGTGCGAGTACATAGGGCCGCCGCAGTTTTGACATTTAATGGCAAACATCTCGTCCATGGAAACGTCCTCCTTTGCACAGGGGCTGTCGACATTAAGTATGTCGAGCAAACAGGCACATGCCCATACCCATATGGCCCAAAATGGACCACCCAGGCAGACGAGAAGGCTCGCTCGTTAGCACCGGCAGACTATTGCTGCATTTTCTGAGCATCGGTGCACGGCGCCCCCGCGCGAGCTACACTATCCCCTTAAACATGATTGTGAGGACGACCGCTATGCTATTTGTAAATCGGCTGGTACATATGCTTGTTCCCGGCAGCGAAAGCGAGCCGGTCGATACATCTTGCCGCACTAACGCGGGCTTTGCCGCAAGCCTTATCTGCATTGGCCTCAACATCACCCTGTGCCTGGCCAAGGGCATCGCGGGCCTGCTCGCCGGCTCCGTCTCCCTCATCGCCGACGCTTTCAACAACCTCTCCGATGCCTCGAGCAACATCGTGAGCCTGCTCGGGTTCCGCCTTGCCAGCCGCCCGGCAGACGAAGGCCACCCCTATGGTCACGGCCGCTATGAGTACCTAGCCGGCCTGTTCGTCGCCGTCCTGGTCTGCGCCGTCGGCATCAACCTGATCCTCGAGTCGGTCACCAAGATCATCAAACCTTCCCCCACTGCATATTCGGTGCTCTCCTTAGCCGCCCTCGTCTTGTCCATGCTCGTTAAGCTCTGGATGGCCGCGTTCAACCGCACGCTGGGCGACCGCATCGACTCGGAGACGCTCATCGCCACAGCACAGGACTCCAAAAACGACGTCATCACCTCGGGCTCAGTCTTGGTGGCGGCGCTTATTTCGCAGACGACCGGCTTTGACCTCGATGGCTGGG
>DAIMBN010000044.1:0-15265 GCA_036718335.1 Coriobacteriaceae bacterium | reverse complement strand
CGTTGCCGCGCCCCGCAGTGCCCGCTTCCCCCGAGAACAATTATCAGTGCAGGTACGTGATGGTGATAAACGCGTAGGCCTACTCCTGGGGCATAGCCGGCATGGCCACCGTGGCACCCGGGTCCTCGCCGGCGCCGTCCACGAGCGGCAGGCCGCCCTCATGCGCAGGTCCTGCCGGAACCGTCGCAGCACCGCCAAAGACGGCAGCGGAGGCCTCGTGGTTCTCGGCAACCGCGCCCTCGGTATCAATCGCCACCTGGGGCTCGTCGTCAAAGTTGGGGACGCCCTGGGGCTCGGTGGGAACGGGCTCGGCGGTCGCATCGGCAACGGGCTCGGCGTCGACCGGCACATCGCCCTCGTCAGCGCCCTCGTCCTCGGCAGCATCTTCGCCGTTCGCAGCGGCGACGGCCTCGTGAGGATCCTTGCCCTCGGCCTCGGCGCGCATGCCCAGCACCAGATTGCGCAGGCCCGCGACCGTGCCCTCCACGTCGGGGGCAGGCTGGTCGGCGTGCAGATAGGCCCAGTCCATCATAAAGGTGGCCGAAGACAGCGCACCGATGGCCAGCGCGTCGTCGGGGCACGAAAGCTCAACCTCAAAGACGCGCTCGTCGTGCTCGCTTACGCGCGTGCGGCCGCACGAGATGCTGCCGGCAAGACCGGTCTCGTTCATGAGCTCGACCGTCACATGCTCAAGCAGATGGCAAAGCTCGGTCTGGCCCATGCAGTCCTGGAACTCGCGACCGGAATCACCCAGGCACAGGTGCTTGGCAATCGCCGGCACCAGGTAATACACGCGCGCCGTAGCCTCGATATCCTCCGAGGTCATGAGCGGCATGCCGGGGTTCACCAGCACGTGCGCGCAGATCTTGTCCTCGCTGACGGTGACCTTAAGGATGTTGAACAGGCCTGCCATAACTCTCCCCTACTCTTCCTTGTCCTACTCGTCGCCGTCGTGCGGATTCGCGGAACCCGCACCCGACGTCGTCGGCTCGTCTACCGAAGACTCGGAATCCTTTTTATCGGTTTCGGCCGGAGCAATCACGCGAATGAGCGAGATGCGCTGGCCACGCATCGACTGCACTTTAAACTTGTACCCCGCAACCTCAAACACCTCTCCGATGTCGGGCACCGAGTCGCAAAGCTCCAAAATCCAGCCGGCGATGGTCTCATAATCATCGCTTTCCTCAAGCGGCCAACCAAGCTCAATCGCGTCATCGCACGAAAAACGCCCATCAACGAGCCACTCGCGGCGCGAAAGGCGCGTGAGATACTTGTTGTCGGGGTCGAACTCGTCCTCGATCTCGCCGACGATCTCCTCGACGATGTCCTCGATGGTGATGATGCCGGCCGTGCCGCCGTACTCGTCCACAACCACCACGATCTGGTCGTGCGAGGTCTGCATCTCGGACAGCAGCGGCAGGATATCCTTGGTGTCGGGCACAAAGGTGGCGTCGCGCAAAAAACCGGCGATGGGCTGGTCACCCTTGCCGTCGAGCGCGGGTTGGATCAGGTCCTTGATGTGCGCGATGCCGGCGACGTTGTCGGGATCCTCGTGATAGACGGGGATGCGGCTGAAGCCGGTCTGGCGCATGGTGGACAGCACGTCGGCGACCGTCTCGTCGTCCTCGCACATGGTGGTGTCCACGCGCGGCACCATGACCTCGCGGGCAACGGTGTCGCCTAGGTCGAAGATCTCGTGGATCATGCGCTTTTCCTCGTCGAGCAGGTCGTCCTGCTCCGAGACCATGTACTTGATCTCTTCTTCCGAGACGTTTTGGCGGTCGTCGGCGCTCTTGATGCGTAGGATGCGGGCCAGGCCATCGGAGCAGGCGCCGGTCAGCCACACGAGCGGACGGGCGATCTTTTGGAAAAACGACAACGGTCCCACGACCTGCTTGGATACGCCCTCGGCATTGGCCAGACCAATGCGCTTGGGCACAAGCTCGCCAATCACGATGGACACGAAGGCGACCGCGACGGTGATGATGACCGGCGCCAGGCCGCGCGCGATGGCGTAGAGCGGCGCGATGCCAAAGCTCATGAGCCACGTGGCGAGCGGGTCGGACAGACTCGTCGAGGCGACGGCGGACGAGGCGAAGCCCACGAGCGTGATGGCGACCTGGATGGTGGCGAGCAGCTGGTCGGAGTCGGCAGCCAGCTTAATGGCACGCTCGGCGCGCTTGTCGCCTTCCTCGGCCTCATGCTCCAGCACGGCGCGCTTGGCCGTGGTGAGCGCCATCTCGGACATAGAGAAGTAGCCGTTGATGAGGGTCAAAACGAGGGTGGTGATAAGGGAGATGGTTATGTCCATCGGGAGTTTCTCGAACCTCCAAGATTCGGGACGTCAGGTTAAAACGTTGATGGCGGATACGGCAATTGCACCGGCGCCCAAACGAGAACGCGGGCGCGCAGGCGTGGTCGCTAGATTACGAAGAGGATCACCGCCATGAACTGGAAGATGCTGCCGGCGAGCACCCACAGGTGAAACACGCTGTGCAGATAGCGCACGTTTTTGGCGATATAGAACGGCACGCCCGCGGTGTAGCACACGCCGCCGACGGCGAGCAGGGCAAGTGCCACGGGGTTGAGCAGCGCAACAAGTTCGGGCAGCTTAAAGACAACGAGCCAGCCCATCAGCAGGTAGACCAGGCCGCTTACCCAATGCGGCTGACGCTCGCGTAGGAAGCACTCGAGGGCGATGCCGATGATGGCGATGGCCCATACGGCAAAGAACAGCACAGCGCCGCCGTCGTTTGCGAGCGTGATGAGGCAAAACGGCGTATAGCTGCCGGCTATGAGCAGGTAGATGCAGCTGTGGTCGATGATGCGAAACACGCGCTTGGCGCGCGCGGGCTGAATCGCGTGGTAGAGCGTGGAGGCTAGGTATTCGAGGATAATGCTGACACCATAGACAATCGCCGCGGCCATATGGGCCGGGCCTCCGCCGCGCAGGGCGGCGAATACGATCAGGAGCACCAGGCCCGCGATACCCAGCAGGCAGCCGACACCATGGGTGACGGAGTTCATGATCTCCTCGCCCACCGTGTAGTGTGGAACGGCCGCGGTCTTGGGTCGCGGCTTAGAACTGTCGCTCGAATCGGACATGCCGGTTACATCCTCCAACGTAAAGAGTTCTCAACACTATATCAAAGCGTCTAGGTACGTGCGAAATTTGCACCATACGTGACTCTTTGTTTACCCATTCTTTGCCTGTTGACGCATCAACGGCGAACGTCCATAATGCGCTTGCATTAAATGTTGATGTATTAACATCTTATAGGAGAATACCGCATGGCTCAAAACGCACGTTCCCATCGAAAGCTCAAGATAGCCGGCATCGTTGCACTGGTGGTTGTCGTTGCGCTGCTCGGATTTGCCGGCAACTTTTTGTTTGACTTCGCGCTGAATCCCCGCGCGCCATACACCATGAAGATGATGCAGGATAGCAAGAACGACAAAGAAGGTGAGCAGCCGGATGCCGAGGATACCGAGGCGCGGGCATGGTTTAAAGAGAATCGCGAGAGCAGCAACCTCACCGCGGACGACGGGACCGAGCTTGCCGCCTGGTATTTTGCTGCGTCGGAGAGCGCACACGACTACGCCGTCTGCCTGCATGGATATACCAACGAGCCCATCGGCATGGCTCGATACGTCAAGCGATTCCACGACCGCGGCATGAACGTACTCGCACCCGCCGCCCGCGCCCACGAGCGCTCCGGCGGCGACTATATCGGCATGGGCTGGCCCGAGCGCCTCGATGTCGTTGCATGGATTGGACGGATCGTTGCAGCCGACCCCGAGGCGCGCATTCTTGTCTTTGGCGAGTCGATGGGTGCGGCAACCGCCATGAACGTCGCGGGGGAATCTCTGCCCGCAAACGTGAAGTGCATTATCGAGGACTGCGGCTATACGAGTGTTTGGGACGAGTTTTCTCTGCAGCTCAAGGACGTGTTCGGCCTGCCCAGCTTTCCCTTGCTCGATGTAGCAAACTTGGTGTGCAACGTGCGCGCGGGCTACGACTTTCATAAGGCGAGCAGTGTGGAGCAACTCAAACACGCGACGGTTCCCATGCTGTTTATCCACGGCGACCAGGACACCTTTGTGCCGTACAGCATGCTCGACCAAAACTACGACGCGTGCGCTAGCAAGGTCAAGCAAAAGCTCACCATCCATGGCGCCACCCACGCCAAGAGCGCGCAGGTCGACCCCGAACTCTACTGGGACACGGTCGACAACTTCCTCGACAAGAATTTTTAGGCAAAAAGCAACGTCTGGGGTTTTGTTGCCAAAAAACGGTTTGTGGTCGGCGGGATTCGATTTTTCGCCGCACTTCCAAAAAGCCGCCCGTGAGCGCTGTGCTCACGGGCGGCTTTTGCTCAACTAACGCTACAAAGGCGCTTGTTTTGTCCAATAGCTAGGTACTACTTGACCTCGACGAGCTCGTACTTGCTCGTGCCCAAGCCGATCTTTTCGGCGTGCGCGATGCACGCGCGCCAGTCGGTGTCGGGATGCGTGATGCAGAAGGGATCCTTGGCCTGCTCGCCCTCCAGATGCTCGTGGTTGTGCTCCATCTTGGCCGCGCTATCGGTGAGCTCGGTGTTGGGCAGCGGCTCGGATGCCATGACGGCATCGGCGCAGGCCTGGTCAATGGCGACCGGGTCGAAGCTCGCGAACATGCCGATGTCGTTGACGATAGGCGTGTCGTTTTCGGGGTGGCAGTCGCAGTTGGGGCTGATGTCCATGGCAAGCGAGATGTGGAAGCTCGGGCGGCCGTCGACAACGGCCTTCGTATACTCGGCGATCTTGCAGTTGAGCACGTCGGCCGCGGCTTCATAGCCGGGCTTGATGGCGTCCTGGTTGCACACGCCGATGCAGCGGCCGCAGCCCACGCAGCGATCGTGGTCGATAGCAGCGACGTGGACCGTGCGGGTGTTGCCGCTGGCAAGCTCGCGCTCGCGGGTGTCGCCGAACGAGATAGCGTTGTGCGCGCAGATCTTTTCGCAGGCACGGCAGCCAACGCAGTGCTCGGTCGAGACGTTCGGCTTGCCGGCGGCATGCTGCTCCATCTTGCCGGCACGGCTGCCGCCGCCCATGCCCAGGTTCTTCATGGCGCCGCCAAAACCGGCCTGCTCATGACCCTTAAAGTGGGTGAGGCTGATCACGATATCGGCATCCATGAGCGCCTGACCGATCTTGGCCTCGTGCACGTACTCGCCGCCCTCGACCGGGACGAGCGCCTCGTCGGTGCCCTTGAGGCCGTCGGCAATGATGATCTGGCAACCCGTAGCATACGGGGTAAAGCCGTTCTGGTAGGCGGTATCGATGTGCTCGAGCGCGTTTTTGCGGCTACCGACATAGAGCGTATTGCAGTCGGTGAGGAAGGGCTTGCCGCCCAGCTCCTTCACGACGTCCGCGACGGCGCGGGCGTAGTTGGGGCGCAAAAAGCTCAGGTTGCCCAGCTCGCCAAAGTGAATCTTGATAGCGACGAACTTGTTCTCAAAGTCGATCTGCTCAATTCCGGCGTGACGGATGAGGCGCTTGAGCTTGTCGAGCTGGCTCTCGCGAGCATGCGTGCGCAGGTTGGTGAAGTACACCTTAGCGGGTGCTGCGGGTGCAGTTGCGGTCATAGATCTATCCCCTCGGTCTATATGGCGTTACAGACATAGAGGATGGTACCAGTTAAAGCAGAGTTAAAGTCAAGTACGGAACCTAGTCATTGGGGACGTTCTTAAATGACCAGTCGCAAGGGACACTCTTTCGCCGCCCGGCAGTTAGGGACAGTCCTTGCCAGCCGGCCGGCGAGCCGACGAATGGCAAGGACTGTCCCCGATGGCTACTCCTGCACTTTGAGGGCTTCGGCCAAGCTGACGCGCTTGATGGAGCGCGTGTGCAGCAGTGCCACGACCAGGTAGGTCGCAAAGCCGATTCCTGCGCACGCCGCCATGGACCAAGCGGGCACGTAGATCTCGATATTGCCGTTGTAGGCGAGCAACATCGAGCGGAAGATGGCCGTGAGCGAGCCAATAATGACCGGCAGGCTCAGCACGAGCGACGCCACCACGCACAGCGTGATCGAGCGGATGTACAGATGCGAGATCTCGCCATCGCGATAGCCAAAGACCTTCATGTAGCTAATCGAACGGGCGCTGTGGTCGATCACAGCCTTGGTCAGCAGGTACATAAACAGCAGGAAGATAAACACCGCGAGCCCGACCATCATGCCGATCATTTTGCTCATCATGCCGATGAACTGGTCGCCCACGGCGCGCATGTCGTCGGGCGTGGTGTCGCCGGCAAAGTAGCGCGCGTCGAGGTCGAGCTTCTCGTCGCTTACATAGCCGTTAAAGTAGGCGGCGTCGTTGTCGAACAGCTCATTAAAGTCGTCGATACTCATATAGATATTCATGTCCGACTTGGAGCCCCAGGCACAGTCCTTGCCCGCGTACTCAAGGGAATAATACTCACCCTCGTACTTGTCGCTGAGCGTGACCTTCTGGCCCTCGCTCCAGCCAAACTTGTCGAGCAAGCCACCGCCAAAGACGACGCGTCCGTCGCCGACGTCCAGCCCTTTCCAGTAGCGCGAATCGGGCGAGATGCCGTAGACAGAAATCGTCTCCTGCCCATTTCCGTCGCCGCGATCGTATTGCAGCTGGTAGACGGCGTATTTCTCGGCCTGTGCGATTGCGCCCGCGCCGTTATCGGTCGTATTGACCGGGTGGATATCGTCGTTGTCGGTGTCAATCTTAGAGGCCTTGTCAATCAGGTCGATAGCCTCGTCACGGTCGCAGCCGAGGGCATCGGCAAGATCGTCAAGGCGCGCGTAGAGCGCATCTTTCTTGTCCTGGACCTTGGCAAGCGCGTCCTGCGCTGCGGTCAGGCTCTCGGCAGACGGAGATGCGGTCGCAGCATCGGCTGCCGCCTGCGCCGCATCGGCCGCGTCGTCAAGCTCGTCATCGGCATCCTGAGCGGCAGAAAGCAGTGCGCCGTCAACCGACTGCAAACGCTCGAGTGCCGACCACTGCTCGCGCTCCTCGGCAGTGCCCTCGAGCTCCAGCGGCGCCTTGAGCGTGTACTGGTGCTCGGCGACCAGGCTTGTCTCGAGGTTGTCCGCATAGTGCGTCATCGTGGGCAGAATCGCCAGGCCAAAGAGCAGCAGTAGCGACGCAAATGCAATGCCCACGAAGAGCGTGGCGAAGTTGCCCAGATTGCGCAGGAAGATACGCAAGCGGAAGCGGGAAACAAAACCCATGCGCTCCGGCAGTTGCATACCACGCTTGGTACCCGACTTGCCGCTCGCCTCGTGACGAAGGAACTGCAACGGCGTCTTGCCCATTTTGCGGAGCAGACCCACCAGCGTGATGAGGATGAGCGCGGCGGCGGGAACCACGGCGCACTTCACAAAGATTTCCCAGCTCCAGTACACCCGGAAGGGCGGCAGACTGTACGAGCCGTAGTAGAGACTGCGCATGGGCTCGGTAAAGAACACAACGCCGAGCGCAGTGCCCAAAAGCGCCGCGACCACGCCCACGATGGCGGGAAGTGCCAGGTAGTGCAGCACGATCTCGCGGCGGCGGTAGCCGCTGGCGAGCAGCGTGCCGATAATGGCGCTCTCCTCCTCGATGGTGGCGTCGGTGAGCACCACAAAGACAAACGCCATGATCACGATGATGATGTCGAGCAGCGTCATCCACATCGTGGAGTCGCCGTCCACGTCGTCGCGCGCGTAGCCAATACCCTGGTTGGAATCGGCGTCGATGAGGTCATCCACGCGTGCATCGGCATCGGTGAGCGCCTCCACCATATCCTGCTCCGCATCGACGCGATCCGCGGTGGAGAGATCGCGATCGGTAAAGGTAAAGGAGTAGGTGTAGGCAGGCGCGCCGCCGGCGTCCTTAAGCGCGGCAAAGCCGGCGTCGGTGACCTCGGCCACACCGTACGTGATGGTGTTCACCGTAAAGTCCGAATTGTTGAGGAACAGCGCCTGGCTATCGGGCTGGGTCATGATGCCGCAGATGGTGTAGGTGCGACCCTCGAGCTCGACTTTATCGCCCACGGACAGGTTGTTATTGGTGGCGAAGACACGGTCGATTGCCACCTCGTCGTCCGCCTTAGGCCGCCTACCTTCGCAGTAGGACGCGATATCGACCTTGGTGCGGTGCGCATAGGTGCGCAGCGTGCGCTTGGTGCCGTCGTCGCCGGACGCCTTTTTGATGATGGCGTCGATGGAGAAATTCTTGTAGAGCGTGACGCCGCCGACGTCGTCGGCCGCGTCCTCGGCTGCCTTGAGTTGTTCCTCGGTCGCCTCGAAGGAGGTGGTCACGCGGCCGTCCTCAATCGTGTACGCATCGCGCATGTCATCGATAAGGCAGCCGATGGAATGCGCCGCGAGCAAAAAGCCCGAGGTGAGAGCGATACTTCCACACATAAGCAAAAAGATGCCCAGGTACTTGCCGATATTGCGGCGCAGCTCGCGTGGAAGACGTTTTGCGAGAGGTGTCATGGCGCCGCCTACCAATCGAGCTCGGCGGCCGAGACGGGCGACTCGTTGAGCTCATCCTCGACGATGCGCCCGTCGCGCAGGCGCAGCACGCGATTGGCCATGCGCGCGATGGCGGCATTGTGGGTGACAATGATGATGGTGCAGCCGTAGGTGCGGTTGACATCCTCCATGAGCTGCAAGATTTCCTTGGACGTCTTATAGTCGAGCGCACCGGTGGGCTCGTCGCACAGCAGCAGGCCCGGGTTTTTGACGAGCGCACGGCCGATGGCGCAGCGCTGCTGCTGGCCGCCCGAAACCTGGCGCGGGAACTTGTTGCGGTGCTCGTAGAGGCCCAGCGAGCGTAGCAGGCCGTCAATGTTGAGCGGCTTTTTGGACAGGTGTGCCGTGACCTCGATGTTCTCCTTGATGGTGAGGTCGGGCACCAGGTTGTAGAACTGAAAGACAAAGCCCAGCTCACGGCGGCGATACTCGCCCAGGTCGGTAGGCTTGAGCACCGTGAGGTCGCAGCCGTCCACCATGATAGAACCGCCGTCGGCATCCTCCAGGCCGCCGATTAGGTTAAGAAACGTCGACTTGCCCGAACCCGAAGGTCCCAGCATGACGCAGATCTCTCCGCGGTTGATGGACGTATCGATGCCGTCGAGCACCGTCAGGCGCGCATCACCGTCGCTGTAGTGCTTTTTGAGATCCTTAACCTGGACGTAGGCTTCCTGCGTTGCCATGGTATCCCCCATTGTTAGCCTCATACTACTTTATGAGCGTAATAGTAAACCTTGGCGAACTATTTTGGAGCGAGGCTTGGGATTTATTTCAGACTAGTCATTGGGGACGTTCTTAAATGACTAGCTGTTGGGGACACTCTTTCGCCACCCGGCAGTTAGGGACGTTCCCTTTCTGCCGGCAGCTGGGGACAGTCCTTGGCAAGCCGGCGGTTCGGCAAAGACTGTCCCCAATGACTAGTCGTTTAAGTCTGTCCCCAATGACCACTCTTGGTCGTTTAAGTCTGTCCCAATGAGTACCCGATGACTAGGTGGCTAGGCGTGGGATTTGGTGCGTGCGAGGGCTAGGCCTACGGCGGCGATGGCCGCGGCAAAGAGCACGGTGACGCCCAGGTCGCAGGCGATGTCCCCCAGCACGGCGGACGTCAAATCCGAGGCAAGCGCCTTGCCAATCGCGTCGTTCACCCAATATGTCGGCACAAAGTGCGCCACGGTCTGCACGGCCGAGTCCATCAGCGACAGCGGCATCCAGGCGCCACCCAAAAACGTCATGAGCATGCCAAGCAGGTTGCCCACACCGTTGAGCAGCTCCTCGCGCGCGCCCAGGCTCGACAGCGTAAAGCCAACGGCCAGTGGCGTCAGCGCTAGGGCAAACGTTGCCGCCAGCGCAAGGCAGACGCGGCCCACGCCGACCTCGGCAACCGCGCTGGCAAAGCCCACGACGCCCATCATGCTCGACACAAACCAGATACAGACGGTGAGCACGGCGGCGGCCGCAAACACGGCAAGCGAACGCTGGCGATCGGAGATTGGGCCGGCATCCATGCGGCGCACGCGCTCGGGCTCGTTCATACCCGAAAACACCAAGCCCACCGACACGATGACCGACGAGATAATCGCGTACGCGCCAAAGTTGAAGTACGACTCGAGCGTGGCGGCAGCAGCCGAGTCAACCTTGACCCGCTCGATCTGGACCTCCGCGCGCTTTGCAGCGGCATGTTCGGCGGCCTTGGCAACGTCGCCGTTGGAGGCAGTGGGCTCAAGTGCGGCTGCAGCGCCCGCGAGCGAGATCCAGCGCGAAGCCTCGGCAGACGAAAGCGCCGCCGCCATGGTGCCGGCACCGTAGGTCACATCGAGCTTGGGCAGGGACTCCCCCGCGCGGGCAGCCGCGACCAGGTCGTCCTCGAACCCCTCCGGGATAAAGAACACGCAGTCGGCGCTGCCCTTGGCGCTGTTGCTCTTGGAGAGCGCGTCCGCAAGGTCGTACGTGTCATCGCCAACGCCCGTGACCAGGTCAAACCGCGAACCTAGGTGCTTGGTGAGCGCACGTGAAAGATCACTGCCATCGCGGTCGACCACGATCACGTTGGCGTCGTAGGGCTTGTACTCGGTGAGCTGCGACGAGTTCCAGCTCACCGATGCCGCGATGAATACGCCCATCAGCGAAATGAACACCGTGTAGATGAGCAGGTAGAACGGGTGTGCCAGCGCCATGCGAAGCGCGGTCTTAAAGGTGCTCATAGCGGCTCCTTCCAAAGATCAGCGTGGCGGCGGCGACAAACACCAGCGTCATGAGGACCAGCGCGCCGGCGCGAACGGCAAAAGGTCCCAGGTCCTCAAAGAAATACAGGCGGTTGAACATGTCGCAGATAAGCTTGACGGGATTGAGCCAGCACCCGGCCGGGCAGGCGCGGGCGACGTCGTCGGCAAGCGCCATCGCCGGCTCGCCGTAGAGGCCAGCGAACAGGGCGCACGTGGTAGCAAAGCCCGTGAGGATGCCGGACTTGGACGCCTTGCCGCCCTTAACGGGAAGCGTGCCCACAAAGAGTCCCAGGCCCGTGGCGGCAAGCGCGGAAGCGGCGCCGCCCGCGAGGCACAGCCCCTCGCGCCCGCCAAAGTCGACGCCCACGACCAGGCGCACGTAGCCGATTGCGATCGCCATCGAGGCGAAGGAAACCAGCCACGAGCCGACGAAGATGCCGGCCAGCGACGCCGTCTTGGAAAGACCGCCCACGCAGCGACGCGCGCCAAGGCCCGACAGATTGGGCTGCAAATCGACGACGCTCAAGGCGGCAAACTCGGCAGACATCATCGCGACCAGGCCAAAAAGCGCGTAATAGTAGATGACCGTGCCGTCGGGCGTGGTGCGCGTAAGGCTCACGCGACGGGTGCCGCCCTCGAGCGACAGGGCGCGCGCAACCGCCTCGGGGTCGGCGAGTGCCGCCGGGTTGTCCTGGGCAATCTGGGACATGAGCTCGGCATTTTGTGTATACGAGCTTGCCACCGTCTCCAGGATGCTGCGATCGGTGAGCACCGATGATGCGCGCGAGCTGTCGTAGCTCGATAGCAGTGTGAGCTTGGGTGCGCCTGCGTCGTCGACCGTATAGATGCCCGCGACCTTGCCGGCCTTAAGCGCACGGTTCGCATCGGCTGCGTCGTCGCACTCGTGGATCTCGAGCAGCTGATTGTCGCTCTCCTTGGCAAGCGACGTCGCCACGTCCTTAAAGGTCGAGGCGTCCCAGGCCTCGTCCGCTATGACGGCAACCGGTACCGGGTCGACCGTGCCGTCGGAGCTCAGATTCGCAAACATAAACATGAACATCGTGGAAAGTGCGATGGGAAAGAGAGCGCCCCAGACCCACGTGCTCGGCCGGCGCAGCAGCGTCTTGACCGTAGTGATGATGGTGTTGAACATGACTGCCCCCTAGTCGCGCAGCTCGCGGCCGGTGATCTCGAGGAACACGTCGTTGAGGGTCGGCGGCTCGCTCCACACGCGGCCGAGCGCCACATCGGCGGCGCGTAGCGTGTCGAGGATGTCGACCAAATTGTGCGGGCTCGCTTCGCAGGTGCAGACGAGCTCGCCGCCGGACAGCTCGACGCTGAGCACGTGCTCGAGGGCGCGCAGCCGCTCGACCGTGGCGGTCTCGACGGCGCCGACCTCGACAGTCACGCGCTCGCCCATTTGAATCATGCGTTTGAGCTCGTCATTGGTGCCCTGCGCCAGCACACGTCCGCCGTCCATGATCATGATGCGGCTGCAAATCTGCTCGACTTCCTCCATGTAATGGCTGGTATACACCACCGTGGCGCCCTCGTCGCGCAAGCGGCAGATGCCCTCCAGGATGGCGTTGCGACTCTGCGGGTCGACTGCCACCGTAGGCTCGTCAAAGAAGATGAGCTCGGGCTTGTGCGCAATGCCGCAGGCAATGTTGAGGCGACGCGCCAGGCCGCCCGAGAGCTTGCCGGGGCGGAACTTGGCAAAGTCGCCCAGCCCGACAAAGTCGATCGCCTCGTCCACCAGCACGCGGCGGCGCTTGCGGTCGTTAACGTAGAGGCTGCAGAAATAGTCGATGTTCTCGCGCACCGTAAGCTCGTCGAACACCGCCACCTGCTGCGGCACCACGCCGATGCGGCGCTTGAGGTCATAGCGGGCGGGCGTCATGGGTTCGCCGAACAGCTCGATGGTGCCTTTGTCGTAGGCAAGCAGCTGCAGAATACAGTTGATGGACGTGGTCTTGCCCGAGCCGTTGGGGCCCAGCAGGCCAAAGATCTCGCCGGGGGCGATGCTCAGGTTAAAGTGGTCGAGCGCGATAAGATCGTCGTAGCGCTTGACGAGGTTTTCGACGTGGACGATGTCTGTCATGAGGCGGCCCTTCCGTTGATTGCGGCCCGGTACGATTGCATCATCGCAGGAGCCGCCGGCGCGCACCAGTGAGCTTTGTCACGAGTGCGGAGCTTGGTCGCACGACCTGCCGATGCCCCCGATTTGCCGCACGGGAGGAATGTCACGGTTGCTCCGGGTAGTGCCTCCCCCGTGCGCGGCATCGCGTACAATACCCGTATGAACAGGCTATTCGACAAATCGATCGTGCTGGCGTGCTGTATCGCAGCCGCCACGGGCCTTGCTGTGGACGCTCGTCTGGTTGCGGCGTTTTGCCTTGGCGTTATTGCCACCTCACTGGCCGAGGTCGCACAGGGAAACCGCGCCCGCCGTGTGAGTGAGGCCGCGAGCTACGCCTGCATCATCGCGGCCGTCTTCGTGCCGCCGTTTGTGCCGTTTGCGCCTCTCGCCTTCTATGACATCGCGCGGCGCGTGCGCCGTGAGCACGCCTGGGTCGCGCTGGGCATTGGCTCCGCTTTTGCCTTTGCGCTCGTCGCAGACCTTCGCGGCGGCGCGCTCACCACCCGAACGCTGCTGCTAACCGCCATCCTTTCGGTTGCCGCCACCTTGCTATCGCTACGTACCGCCCAGCTGGAGCGCGAGCAACAGCGCATGCGCCGTACCCGCGACAAGCTGCAAGAACGCGCCCTCGCGCTCGAGGCGCGCAACCGCGATCTTGCCGATCGCCAGGACTACGAAGTCGAGCTCGCGACGCTCGCCGAACGCGCCCGCATCGCGCGCGAGATCCACGATAACGTCGGGCACCAGCTCACGCGCGCCTCACTGCAGGCCGAAGCCCTACGCGTGGCCCACGCCGACGAGCCTGGCGTCGCCGCCAATTTCGCCGACGTTAAACGCACGGTTGACGAGGCGCTCCAGCTTGTGCGCACCAGCGTCCACGCGCTCAACGACAACGCCGTCGACCTTTCCGTGCAGCTCGAACGCATTGTTGAAGGCGCGCGCTCGGACGGCGGCCCGCAGATTGAGCTTGAAGTTTTGGCCGAGCATGCACCCGCCAACGTCGCCAACTGCTTTGCGGCGGTGCTGCGCGAGGCGCTTTCCAACGCCATGCGCCACGCTTGCGCCCAGACCGTCACCGTACGATGCATGGAGCATCCGTCGTTTTACCAGCTCATCGTTACCGATGATGGCGCGGACGCGACCCCGGCGAGCAGCAGCAACGTCGTAGAAGGCATGGGGCTCGCCTCCATGCGCGAGCGCGTCGAGGCGCTTGGCGGAACCTTCACCGCCGGCCTGCGCGCCGGCGCCCCCGGCTGGCGCGTGTTTGCCACCGTCCCCAAACAGCAAGGAGATGAGGACCGATGAGGCTCATCGTTGTCGACGACGACCGCTTAGTGGTCGATTCGCTCAAGATTATCTTGGGCGCCCAGCCGCAGATCGAGGTAGTGGGTACCGGCGCCAACGGCAACGACGCGGTTTCGCTCTATGCCGAACACGCACCCGATATCGCGCTGCTCGACATTCAGATGCCGGAACGCGACGGCCTATCGGCGGCACGCGAGATCCTTGAGCACGAACCCACGGCACGCGTGGTGTTTTTGACGACATTCTCGGATGACGAGTACATTGTGTCGGCGCTTAAACTGGGCGCCCGCGGCTACCTGATTAAAACCGATGTCGCCGCCATTCCACCAGCGTTGGCGCAGGTCATGGCTGGCAAGCGCGTGCTCGAGGGCAAGGCGATCGAGGACATCGATTTTGACGGAACGGACGTCGAGGCGGGCACGCCCCGCCGGCCCGCAGCCTTCGCCAGCCTGACCGACCGCGAGTTCGAAGTCGCCGAACTCATCGCCCGCGGCCTCGACAACAAAGAGATCGCCGCCACCGCCTACATGGGCGAAGGCACCGTGCGCAACCACATCAGCTCAATCCTGGCAAAGATGGGCCTGCGCAACCGCACGCAGATCGCTATCGCCTACCTGCGAGGGTAGTTGCCCGAAGACCGACCGTTCCGGCATAGCAAAATGGCTGCTACCGATTTAAGGCCATTTCAAAACTATGCCGGTTTACGGGGCCAAACTCAGGACCCCCATCCATACCCGCGTTTTCTGCAAAATGACGGCTCGTCTACCTGCGGTTTTATTTTCACGAATATCGGCATGGTTGGAGACTCGTAACTCAGCCCCGTAAACCGGCATAGTTTTGTTCGGGCGGCCCTGGACGAGTGCCTCCGCCAGCCTCGCGGGACCAAAATGATCCGTTTTCCTCCGTCCCCAAGGGATCAGCCGGAACCGCTCGCCACGAAATCGGCCCATCTACTACGTTTGACGCGATACCCATGACCATACCTTCGTTTTGAACAAAACCACAGGCGTTCTACCTGCGGTTTTGTTTTCGCGTTTTTTTGGCATGGTTGGGGGTAAG
>DAIMBN010000114.1:352-2161 GCA_036718335.1 Coriobacteriaceae bacterium | reverse complement strand
TCTCGGGAGCTTGCGGCGCTTGCTCACAAGCATGGCCTGCTGTTCTACGAGGACCAGGGCTCGGGCGCGCTGTTGCCCGACGATATCTTGGTGCGCGGCGGCGAAGAAACCACGCCGGCTTCGGTTTCGGCGGGGCTCGATCTGGTGTCGTGCTCGGGCGATAAACTGCTCGGTGCAGCACAGGCGGGCATTATCATGGGCCGTCGTGACCTGGTCCAGGCCTGTGGGTCACATCCGCTTATGCGCGCCCTGCGCCCGGGCAAACTGGCTCTGTCGGCGCTCGAGGCCACGCTGCGTATCTACATGGACGGGGCGGATGTGGCCCATCGTGATATTCCGGTGCTCAGTATGCTTACGATACCGCAGGCTCATCTGGAGCGTCGCGCGCGTAAGCTGCGCGAGCTGATGGTGGCGGGTCTCGATAAGGCCGGCTGCCCGTGCGCCGTTCAGGTGGAGATTGTCGAGGAATCGTCGACCCCCGGTGGCGGCTCGCTGCCTACCGTGGAGCTGCCCACGATGTGCGTTGCCGTGCGTCTTGTTGACGAGCGCCTGACGGTCGACGCGCTCAAGCGCTCGCTTGTCCAGGACTTCGACACGCCGGTCGTCACGCGAACCTCGCACGATCGCATTTTGTTTGACGTGCGCACACTCGTGGGTGACCGCGATATCGAGACGGCGGCATCGACGCTCGTCGCGTGCGTTGAGAAGGCGATTGCTCGATGAGTGAGGTTAAAGCGCTGGTGGAGTGTCCCGTTATCGTTGGCACGGCGGGCCACGTTGACCACGGCAAGTCGGCATTGATCGAGGCGCTGACCGGCAAGAATCCCGACCGTCTGGAGGTTGAGCGCCGTCGCGGTATGACCGTGGAGCTGGGCTTTGGCGAGCTGGCACTGCCGAGTGGCAAGATCATCGGCCTGGTCGACGTGCCGGGCCACGCGCATTACCTGCGCGCCATGGTGCAGGGTGCGACAGGCATCGACGTTGCCGTGCTGGTGGTCTCTGCCGTTGAGGGTGTAATGCCGCAGACGCGCGAGCACGTGCACGTGCTGGAGCTGCTGGGCGTCACGCATATGGTGGTGGCGCTGACGATGTGTGACCTGGCCGATGCCGAGATGACCGAGCTTGCCGAGCTCGATGTCGATGACTTTTTGTCGGGTACCGTGTTTGCGGGCGCGCCGATTGTGCCCGTGTCGTCTAAGACGGGCGAGGGGATCGACGGGCTGCTTGCGGTGCTCGACGAGCAGGTAAGTGCCTGCTGGGATGCCTGCCGCGACCGTGCCGAGCGCACCGATGCCGCGCCGCGCCTGCCGATTGACCGCTGCTTTACGATTAAGGGCGTCGGCACTGTCGTAACGGGAACGCTGCACGATGCGCCGGTTGCGGTGGGCGACGAGCTGATGGCTTTGCCGTCGCGTACGGTCTGTCGCGTGCGCGGGATTCAGGTGCATGGCGATACGCCGCGCGCGCTGCCTGGTCAGCGTGTGGCGCTCAACCTAGTTGGTGACGGTGTCGCGGCGCTTGACCGTGGCGAGATGCTGGGCGTGGCGGACCGCTTTGGTCAGACGTTGCGCTTTATGATGACGTTCACTTACTTGGGTCGCGAGGGAGCCAAGCCGCGTGTGCTCGAGTCGGGTGCGCGTGTGCACGTGATGGCAGGCACAGCCGAGGTTGTCGGTCGCATCATGTTCATGGAGGGCGAGGCCCCCATGGCGGTGGGCGAGACACGAGTGGTGCAGGTACGCTTGGAGGAACCGCTGCCGCTGCGCGCCGGCGACCATGCCGTGGTGCTGTCGTATTCGCCCGTTATGC
>DAIMBN010000114.1:0-342 GCA_036718335.1 Coriobacteriaceae bacterium | reverse complement strand
ACGTTGCCGGTCGTGGCTGCCGACGTTGCCGCGGCGCTGGATCTTGTTTCCGGTGGGGCCGATGCCGCGCTGAAAGAGTTGGTGGCGCGAGGTGCTGTATACGAGCTTGCCGGCTCGGGCGATGCGCTGTATGTGAATGCCGCCCTGCTCGACGCTGCGATGGATTCACTGGCGGCGACCCTGTCAGCCATGCACGCGGCGGCTCCCAAGGAAACGGGCTTTACGCCTGGCGCCGTTGCCCATGCTGCGTGGCCTGCCGCTGATGAAGGCGTTGCCGCGGCCCTGATTGCCGAGGGCTGCTCCCGTGGCGTGTGCGCCGCCGAGGGCGCCGAGGTATTCGAT
>DAIMBN010000043.1:2119-15556 GCA_036718335.1 Coriobacteriaceae bacterium | reverse complement strand
TTGCCGCGCCCCGCAGTGCCCGCTTCCCCCGAGAACAATTATCAGTGCAGGTAGACGGGTTGCATATTTTCGGAAAACCGGGGGATGGTCGACCAATACGGTTCAAACGTAGTAGATAGGCCGTTTTCATGGCGCGGCCCCAAAACAGTCTTTTGGGACGGGTGGTATCCTTGGTAGCCCTGTGCTGCAAACGCACCTTAAACGCAAGGAGTCCCATGGATCTTATCGCCCAGCTCGCCCGCGAGCTCAACCTTAAGGCCGCCAACGTCGAGGCAGCCGTCAAGCTCATCGACGAGGGCAACACCATCCCCTTTATCTCGCGCTACCGCAAGGAAGCCACGGGTGGCATGGACGACGTCGCCCTGCGCGCGCTCGACGAGCGCCTGTCCTACCTGCGCAATCTTGAACAGCGCAAAGAGGACGTCATTCTGCTCATCGACGCCCAGGGCAAACTTACGCCCGAGCTCGAACAGCAAATTCGCGAGGCCACGCAGCTCCAGCGTGTCGAGGACCTCTACAAGCCCTACCGCAAAAAGCGCATGACCCGCGCACAGAAGGCCCGCGAGGCAGGCCTGGAGCCACTTGCCAACATGGTCATCATGCAGGCCTCGGCCAAGGGCAGCGCGCTCGACGCCGCCGCGGCATACGTCAACGAGGAAGCCGGCTTCGACACGCCCGAGAAGGCGCTCGCCGGCGCGGCGGACATCGTGGCCGAGACGGTGGCCGAGGACCCCGAGAACGTCGCCGACCTGCGTGCCTTTACGCAAAACACCGCAGACATCGTCGTCGAGGCCACCGACCCCACCGAGAAGACCCCCTACGAGCCGTACTACAGCTATGATGAGCCGCTGCGCCGTATACCCAACCACCGCGTGCTGGCTATCGACCGCGGTGAGCGCGAGGGCAAGCTCCGCGTGCGCGTGAACGTCGACGGCGCCGCCGCCACGGCACGCCTCGGCAGCCGTTGGCCCCGACGCCAGGGCGTCTTCGCGCCCGTCTTTGACGCCGCCATCGCCGACGGCTACAAGCGCCTCATGGCCCCCTCGCTGGAGCGCGAGGCCCGCGCCAAACTCACCGTCCGTGCGCAGACCGAGGCCATCAATGTCTTTGCCAAGAATCTCGAGGGCCTGCTCTCGGCACGCCCCGTGCGCGGCGCCCGCGTGCTCGCGCTCGATCCGGGCTACCGCACCGGCTGCAAGGTCGCCGTCATGGACGAGACCGGCAAGCTGCTCGACCACGGCGTGGTCTATCCCACCAAGCCGCGCCACGACGTCGCCGGCACCAAGCGCGAGCTCGCCCGCCTCGTCAAAAAGGACAGCGTCAACACCATCGTCATCGGCAACGGCACCGCCAGCCGCGAGACCGAGGAAGTCGTCTCGGAGTTCATCGCCGAGCAGGCGCCTGAGCTGCGATACACCATCGTCAACGAGGCCGGCGCATCGGTGTACTCCGCCTCCGAGCTCGCCAGCCAGGAGTATCCCGATCTGGACGTCACCGTGCGTGGCGCCATGAGCCTGGGCCGCCGTCTACAGGACCCGCTGGCAGAGCTCGTCAAGATCCCGCCCCAGTCCATCGGCGTTGGCCAGTACCAGCACGACCTTGACCAGGCCGAGCTTTCGCGCACCCTGGGCCATGTGGTGGAGGACGTCGTCAACCGCGTGGGCGTCGACGTGAATACCGCGAGCGCAAGCCTGCTGGGATACGTATCGGGCATCACGCCGAGCGTGGCCAAAAACATCGTGGCCTACCGCGAGGAAAACGGTGCCTTTACCGATCGCCGCCAGCTTAAGAAGGTCCCCAAACTAGGACCCAAGGCATACCTCAACGCCGCGGGCTTCCTGCGCATCAGCGGCGGCAAGAACCCGCTCGACGCGACGAGCGTCCACCCCGAGAGCTACGAGGTGGCCACGTCCGTCCTGGAACGCGCCGGCGTTAAAGCCAGCGAGCTCAGCCGCGGCGGCGTGCCCGACATCGAGCGCCGTCTGGGCAGTATCTCGGCGCTGGCAAGTGACCTGAACTGCGGCACCCTCACGCTCATCGACATCGTCAACGAGCTCAAGAAGCCCGGGCGCGACCCGCGCGACGACGCGCCCGAGGTGGTCTTTAGCCGCTCGGCGCTTTCCATCGACGACCTGGAACCCGGCATGGAGCTCAAGGGCACGGTGCGCAACGTCGTCGACTTTGGCGCCTTCGTCGACGTGGGCGTGCACCAGGACGGCCTCGTGCATATCTCCAAGCTGGCCAACCGCTTTGTCAAGCACCCGAGCGACGTGGTACGCGTCGGCGACACGGTAAAGGTGTGGGTAGAGAAGGTCGACCGCGACCGCAAGAAGATCTCGCTCACCATGGTGCAGGGAAAGTAAACCGCCAAAGCAAAGGTACCCCCTGTAGCGATGTGCAAAATCGCGAGTATTCTGCAAATTCCACCGTTCCGGATGCCCCTCAGAGACGAAAAAGCAAAAAACAGCCCCCGTTTTAGCGTCGTCAGAGCCAAAACGGGGGCCGTTCCATGCTTCGGTTAACTGATAAAGACCTTTACCTTGCTGAATACTCTCAATTTTGCACGGCGCAGGCGGGGGTACCTTTGCCCACGGCAGGATATGGAAGCCAAGCGCCAACTTGCTGGCAAGCTCTTGTCGGCAGCCCCGGCCTTTCCTTTGCCTAGCGCGACCCTCGCGAAGCGCGTGAGCGATAGGGAAAGGAAAGGCCGGGGCGAGCAGCCCGCGGCGTAGCCAGTGTTCGCGTTACGGCAGAATATGAAAGCCCAAAGCGGCGATATCCTTGGCAAAGCCGCGCACGGTGTCGAGCGAGACCTCGTACGGGTCGCGACCGATGTTCTTGCGCTTGGCCAGGATGCTGTTGGGCACCGTAATGATCTGGCAACCGCAGGCCTCGGCCTGGTAAATGTTGATGAGCTCGCGCGTGGACGCCCACAGGACCTCGCAGTTGGGCTTTGCGGCGGCCTTCTTGACCGACTCCGTCATAAACGGAATGGGATCGACACCGGTATCGGCGATGCGACCGGCAAAGAGCGAGATGATGGACGGCGTCTCGGCGTCAACGGCCTCGACCATCTCATCAACCTGCGTAGGCGTAAAGATGGTGGTGACGTTGACCTTGATGCCGTCGGCCGAAAGCTTGCGGACCAGCTCGGCGGTGGACTCGCCCTTGGTGGTCACGCACGGAATCTTGACATAGACGTTGTCGGCCCAGGTAGCGATCTCGCGCGCCTCGACCTCCATGGTCTCGACGTCGTCGGCAAAAACCTCAAACGAGACGGACACATCGGTGATGTGAGCCAGGACCTCCTTGGCAAACGCGCGGTAATCCGTCACGCCGCCCTTCTTCATAAGGGACGGGTTGGTCGTGAAACCCTGAACGTTGCCGTTCTCGTACATGTCGAGCATGCCCTCGAGGTTTGCACCGTCAGCGAACACCTTGATTGCCATCTGCCTGATTCCTTTCGTTAGCATACGGCCGATAAACTGCTAAACACTTTACCTATGTTTATCAAGGCGTGAACTGCGGGTTTTTATCTTCTCGGCGAACGGTATAAACACCTCAGTGTTTGGATTGATAAATCGATTGAGCATGCAAAAGCAAAGAGTCGCAATTTGAGCAGACGTCAGAACGCGGGATTCATTAGATGAGGCCGAAGTGCTGCATCGCTGTGACGGTGCCGTCGTGCGCGACATCGTCGGTCACGTAGTCGGCGAGCGCCTTGACCTCGGGCATGGCGTTGCCCATGGCGACAGCCGTCTCGACGGCAGCGAGCATGCCCAGGTCGTTGCCCGAATCGCCAAAGCCAAAGGTGCGCGCATTTCCCTCGCGGCCCAGATACGTCAGCGCTCGCGCCACGCCCACGCCCTTGTTGATGCCCTTGGGGCTCAGCTCGCGATTCTGGCCACCGGTGTTGCAGGCCTCAAAATAGCGCTCGATAAAGCCGTCATCGTTGGCTACGCGAGCCAAACTGGGCACATTGAGGCATACCTTGCCCACGCGCAGACTGCCGTCGACGCGCATTTCCTCGGCGCTGTGCACCACAGAAGTGCCGATCAGAGACGACTGCTCAACACCCGCGGGTTCCAGGGCAAAAGTAGCAACGTTGGTCTCGAAAAAGGCCTCAATCCCTGCCGCGGCCATACGGCGTGCAAGCTCCTCGACAACGTCCTCGTCAAAGCAGTCCTCGTGTACCACGCGGCCCTCGACCTCGAGCGTGGCGCCCGCCATGGCAACGACACCCGCGGGGTCGAGCGAACGCAAGCTGTCCGCGATGAGCCACAGGGGGCGACCCGTGCAGATAAACGCCTTGTGCCCCGCGTCGCGCAGACGATGAAACGCCTCGACGACCATCTGCGAGGGGCGAACCGCCGAAAAGTCCTTATCGGTCATATCGTCGGGATCGAACGACGTCAGCGTGCCGTCCACGTCAAAAAAGAGCACAGCGGATTCGGGGTACGCATCAATCATATGGGTTCCTTTCGAGGATAAGGGCAAACGAAGCATCCATCATATAATGGAGCGACGCAACCAGAGAGGTCACCCATGGAATTTTACGCAAGCTGCCCCGAGGGCTTTGAGTCCGCACTCGCCGATGAGCTTAAACGCCTCGGGCTTTCGCATGTTCGCCGGCTGAAGGGCCGCGCTACATTTGAGGGCGAGCTCGAGCAAGGCTACCGAGCATGCCTGTGGTCGCGCCTGGCGAGCCGCGTGTTCGTGGTGCTCGGGCGCTTTGAGGCGCAGAATGCCGATGAACTGTACGATAGCGTTTACGACATCGCCTGGGAGAGCATCGTCCGCCCCGGCGCCACCATCGCCATCACCGCTCGCGGCGTGACCGAGCAGCTGCGCAACACGCGTTTCTCGGCCCTGCGCGCCAAGGACGCATTGTGCGACCGCCTGGCCGAGACCACGGGCCGTCGCGCCGATGTCGACGCCGCCGACCCCGACGTTCACCTGTTGCTTTCGCTGCGCCAGCGCCGTGCGAGCATCAGCCTGGACCTTTCGGGCGACCCGCTGTTCAAACGCCTGCCGCCTGCCGCGACCCGCGCCGGCGAGGGTACGCACGTGCTGCGCCCCGACTACGCCGCCCTGGTGCTGGCGCAGGTCGGCTGGACCGCACTGTGCGAGCGCGAGCTAACGGCCGACGATTACGAGAACGAAGCCCTTCCCACGCTGGTCGACGCCTCGTGCGCCGGCGGCGGTCTGCTGCTGGAGGCCGTGAATATTCTGACTGACCGCGCCCCGGGCGCCGCACGCGAGCGCTGGGGCTTTGAGGGCTGGCAGCTGCACGACGCCGCTCTGTGGGAGCAGCTGCTTGCCGAGGCACGCGAGCGCGAGGCGGCAGCACGCGAGCGCCAGGCACGCATCGTGGCTGTGGATGTTGACCCCGCCGCCCGCAAGACCGCCGAGCGCATGGTCAAGTGCGCCGGCTACAAGCGCTTTGTCGATTTTTGCGCCGTCAAGCCCGCCACCGTGCTGGACCATGCGGGCGCCGTCGCCGGTGCCGCCGTGGTCGCGGATACGACCGAGACACCGCTTTCGCTCATGCACGACGCCATGACGCTCATCGGTGAACTGCGCCGCGCGCCCGAGCTTGCCGCGGCGCCGGTCGCCGCGCTCACCCGCGATGGATTGCTGGCCCGCGCGCTCCACGCCGAGCCCGAGCGCGCGATCGCCGTCATGCCCAACAACGAGGAGGCGACCGTCGAAGTCTGGCCTTCGCTCGAGCAGGCCGCCGCGGCGTTTGAGGCTTCGACCAGTGCGGATGCCGAGGCCGAGGTCACGGATGCCGACGAAGTCAACGACAACGCCACCGACACCCCCATGCCCGAGCCTGCCGCCACACTCGACCTGGGCGACGGCAAGCCACTGCCCGTGCTCATCCCGGAGTCGGAGCAGTTCGCCAACCGCCTGCGCAAGAATGCCCGTCTGCGCCGCAAGTGGGCCAAGCGCGAGGGCGTGAGCTGCTACCGCGTCTACGATGCCGACCTACCCGACTACTCCGCCGCCATCGATCTGTACGAGGGCTGCCCGCAGACGCCGGGCCGCTGGCTCGTCATCGCCGAATACGCCGCGCCTAAGACCATCGATCCCGCGCTAGCCCAGGCCCGCATGCTCGACATCTTGGCCATCGCGCCGCGCATCCTGGATGTTCCGGCCGAGCATGTGCACGCCAAGGCCCGCATGCGCTCGCGTGGCGGCTCGCAGTACGGCAAGCAGGGCGCCGGCAAGGGCGCGTCGGGCGAGCGCGCCAACATCGCTCGCCGTCGCCTGCCGCTCATCGAAGAAGGCGGGCTCACCTTTGCCGTCAACTTTGACGACTACCTGGATGTGGGCATCTTCCTGGATCACCGCGTCACCCGCAACCTGGTGCGCGAGCACGCCAAACAGGCACGCCGCTTCCTCAATCTGTTCGCCTATACCGGCACCGCCACCTGCTATGCGGCCGACGGCGGCGTCGAGGAAACCGTGACAGTCGACCTTTCCAACACCTACCTGGACTGGGCCGAGCGCAATATGCGTCAGAACGGCTTTGTGGGCCCGCAGCATCACTTTGTGCGCGACGACGTGCTCGCCTGGATTCGCGACCAGCGCCAGACGCGCAACCGCTGGGACCTGATCTTTGTCGACCCACCCACGTTCTCGAACTCGTCCAAGATGGGCCGCCGCACTTGGGATGTCCAGCGCGACCATGTTGAGCTTTTGGCCGGCGTGTCGCGCCTGCTCGCACAGGGCGGACATGTCATCTTTAGCTGCAACCTGCGCGGCTTCCGCCCCGAGACGCGCAAGCTCGCACGCGCGGGCGTGGTGCTGGAGGACATTACGGCACAGACCATCCCCGAGGACTTCGCGCGCAACCAGAAGGTGCACCATTGCTATATCGTGCGTCGCCTGCCCATCGAGGACGCCATGGCCGAGGTCGGCTTTAGCGCCGAGGAAATTGCCGAGCGCGTCGAGGAGCTGCGCAACCCCGAGGCCCGCAAGCCTCGCGCAACGGCGCACGCGCACGCGCAGGCCGGCAACGGCAAGTCGAACTTTGCCGGCAAACCCTCTCCTGCCGGCAAGCCCAAAAAGAAGAAGTTCTACGCCAGCAAGCCCAAGGGCAAATAGACAAAGTTGCGGTGGAATAGTTCCTAAAAAGACTGGTAAAGGCCCAAACAGGAACTATTTCACCGCAACTCATATTGGGATGGTGGTTGGCGATCTAGCCTTGGGTGACCAATCGGTAACCGATACCCACGTGTGTTTGGATATAGCGCGGGTGCGCGGGGTCGGACTCAATCTTCTTACGCAGCGTACCCATAAAGACGCGCAGGCTTGCCAGGTCACTCTTAGTTGCCGTGCCCCAAATCTCGTGCAGGATAAACTGGTGCGTCAGTACCTTGTCGGCGTTATGCGCCAGCAGGCACAGGAGCTTGTACTCAATCGGCGTCAGGTGCAACTCCTCGCCATCCATCGTGGCAATGCCGGCATCAAAATCGATATGCAGCTCACCGGTATCGAACGAGCCCTCGGAGACAACGCCGCCCGTTTGCGCATACGAAAGGCGCCTGAGCGTCGTGCGAATGCGCGCGAGCAGTTCCTCGACCGAAAACGGCTTGGTCAGATAGTCGTCGGCACCGGCATCGAGCGCGCGGATTTTGTCCGCATCTTCGCTGCGCGCCGAGACCACGATGATCGGCATGCCCGACCATGCGCGCACCGACTCCACCACCTTGACGCCGTCCATATCGGGCAGGCCCAGATCGAGCAGCACGATGCTCGGTGCCTGCGATGAGGCGGCGGCGATGGCGGCATGGGCGGTCTCCACAGCCATATGGCGCAAGCCGTGCGCCTCGAGCGCGGCAACGATAAGATTGCGAACGGCGGGGTCGTCCTCAACGACCAAGATGAGCGGTTTTACGGCAGAGTTCGGCACAGCGCTACTCCTTATCAAACGAAACGTCGGCGGCGGGAAGTTCAATCGTAAAGACCGAACCGTGCGGGTCCGCCGCGGCAACCTCTATGCTACCGCCATGTGCCAACGCAATGGAACGGCAGAGCGAAAGACCCAGGCCAACGCTGCGGTGGCTGTCGGCCAGACCATGGTTGGCGGTATAGAACGACTCGAAGATCCGCTCGCGATCCTCGGGTGCGATGCCCGGACCATCATCGGCCACCGAGCACGCCACGCGTCCATCGTCGACGCTAATCGAAATCATGATATGCGAGCCCGCGGGCGTATAGGTGATGGCGTTGTTCACCAGATTGACCACCAGCTGCACCATCAGGCGCGCATCGACGTTGACGAGCGCCGGCTCATCGCACGCCACCACCTTAAGGTCGTGCTCGCGCACGGCAGGGTTCACGTGGCGCAGCGCCTCCTCGACGATATCGTCCATGAGCTCGAGCGTGGTCGACAGGCGCATACCGCCACCCTCGAGCTTGGTGATGGCGAGCAGATTCTCGACGGTGGCGTTGAGCCACAGCGCATCCGAGCGAATGGATAGAAGCAGGCCGCGGCGCGTCTGGGCATCGAGCACCGCGGTGCCGGTCGAGCCCTGGTCGAGCAGCACGTCGGCATTGCCCGAAATACTGGTGAGCGGCGTACGCAGATCGTGCGAGATGGAGCGCAGCAGGTTGGCGCGCAGCTGCTCGTTTTTGGCAAGCACCGCCGCCTCCTCGCGGGCCTCCATGGCGCGAGCGCGATCGAGTGCCAGCTCGCCTTCGCTCACGATGGCATCGGCAAGTGTTCGCTCCTCGTGCGTCAGCACGTCGGGCTCGGCAACGATAGCCAGCACGCCCACCACCGAGGCGGGGTCGCCCGAGCGCGCGAAGCCGTCGCCTGTGCGAACCGTCAGGTAGATGCCATAAAACGCCGAGCCGCCATAGGTGGCATCGAGCGGCGTTCCCACATAGGCGGACGCCGAGAGCCGAGGCGGCATCTGCGGCACCAGTTCGTGCACCGGTGCGGCATCGCCCACGGCCGTGTAAGTCGCGCGCGGCAGCAGGTCATCGCCCTCGGCGTCGGCGCTGTACCACACGACAGGGCAGCCCGAAAGACGCGCCAGCTGCGTGGCCATGGCGTGAACGATCTGATGCTGATCGGCGCACCGCTGCAGCATGCGGTTGGTCTCGAGCACCATATGCGTGCGGCGGTCGCTGGCGGCAGCCTGTGCCAAGGCGCGGCGCAGGGCCAACGCAATCGAGCTCGACACAAGCGAGACCACGAACATGATGAAGAACATGCCGGGATAGCCGCGGTCGATAAGCGACAGCGAGTAGCGCGGGTCGACAAACAAGAAGTTGTAGAGCGCCACGGCGGCAGCCGAGCTCAGCAAGCAATACAGGCGACTCCAGGTAAAGAATGCGCACAGCTGAACGGCGAACACATAGACGATCATGATGCTCGGCGCGAGACCCGGATGGTCGAGCAGCGCGCCCACAATCGTCGCCGCGACCAGCAGCCCCACCGATACGCAGGCGTCATACAGAGGAGTGCGGCGCGTCAGCGTTGTGCGCCGCCACCAAAAGCTATCGGCAATATCGCCGTCCGTACGGACGTCCATCAGCGTCCCGCCCCTCTCTCAAAAACAAAAACCACCACAAAGGGGACAGGCACCTTTGTGGTGGTTTCCCTTGTGGTGGTTCCAAGTGTATAGCCTTTGCAACCGGCGGTCGCTAGACAAACAGCACGTGCGCGAGCAGGGCACACACGCACACCGCTCCAAATACCAGTGCCACGATCGAGATCACGCGGTCGGCCATATCCATGTTGGCACGGTTCGTAAGGAACCGATCTTCGGCGGCGTCGACACGCGCCTCACGCACCATTTCGACCACCGCCTCACGGCCATCGAGCGCCTTTGTATCCATGTTTACCTCCCCGGCCTCATGCTTATCCATCAAAAACCAACTCCGTGTAGCCGCCGACGTCTACGGCCGCTCGTTGGGGGCCAGGCGCTGCATCTTGTTCACGGCCTTGAACTTGGTGAACAGCGGCACGTACTCAAAGCTCACGTTGGAGTTCTCCAGGCCGTACCAGCGTGCAGGGGTGCCGGCGGCGCGGCGGATGATGTACTTGAGCGTGATGGCCGTACGCTCGCTCGGCTCCACATCGCTTTCAGGCGCCAGAAGCTTACGAATCAGGACGAACTTGAACGTACCGATGTTGCCCGGATCCTTGTAGACCGAGTAGTCATGCGTCTGCGCCGGCAGCTCGCCGGTGGCAGCCAGGTCCTGAACAACCTGACGCAGATAGGCATTGACGCGCTGGTTAATCTTGTAGCCAAGGTACAGATGCACGCGGAACACGTAGTCGGTGCCGAACGTCTCGACCGAATAGGCAAAGGTATGCGGCTCGTCCATGGTCTCGACATTCACGAACCACCAGGCGCGAGCGCGCTTGGGATGCTTGTCCAAGATCGAGTAGACGATATCACGGTCGATGTAATCGGTATGGGTGTCCTTGGTCAGGTACACGACGTTGTCGCTCAGGCGCTCGTAGCGATCGTCATCGCGCAGGCGCTTGAGCTGCGGCAGGTAGCTGCGCAGCGGCAGCAGCGTAAACTGGCGCTGCTCAACAGCCGTGCCGTTGTACCAGCACACCATGATGCCCATGATGAGTGCAGCCATGAGGATGGTGAAGTAGCCGCCGTGGAAGAACTTGGTGAGCGAGCTCACGAAGAAGAAGCCTTCGAGCAAAAGGAAGAAGGCTGCGAAGATCCACGGAGCAACCTTGAGCTTGCGCTCCTCGTGCAGGTAGAAGAAGAGCAGCAGCGTGGTGCACATCATTGTCAGCGTAATGGCAAGGCCGTAGGCGGCTTCCATATGCGCCGAGTTCTGGAACAGCAGTACCACGATGACGCAGCCGACAAGCATGACGTTGTTGACCATGGGGATGTAGAGCTGGCCCTTGGTCTCGGCAGGGTAGAAGACCTGCATGTGCGGCATGAGGTCCAGACGGCTGGCCTCGGACACCAGCGAGAATGCGCCGGTGATGAGCGCCTGCGAGGCAATGATGGCCGCGACGGTGGAAAGGCCTACGGCAAAGGGACGCAGGCCCGGGGCGAGCATCTGGTAGAACGGGTTGAGGTCGGCAATGCCCATGAGCTCGGGGTTGGCAGCGTTGTTCATAAGCCAAGCGCCCTGGCCCATATAGGAAAGCAGCAGGCAGCACTTAACGAACGGCCAGGTAGCGTAGATGTTGCCGCGGCCGACGTGGCCCATGTCGGAGTAGAGCGCCTCGGCACCGGTGGTGGCGAGGAAGCAACTGCCCAGAATCATGATGCCCGCGTGGTTGTTGGGGCTCAGCAAAAAGGCGATGCCGCGCACCGGGTTGAGGCACAGCAGCACGGCGGGGTGCTGGAAAACAAAGAACAGACCCGTGCCGCCCAGGAACAGGAACCACAGCGTCATGATGGGGCCAAAGGCGTGACCGATCTTGGCCGTACCGATGCGCTGTACCAAGAAGAGCACGATGATGATGGCGAGCGTAATGGCGACGACGCGACCCTGGTCATCGCCCAGCACGGCATGGACCGCCGGGATGGTGCGCAGGCCCTCGATGGCCGTGGTAACGGTAACGGCAGGTGTCAGGATGCCGTCGGCGAGCAGCGCGGCGCCACCCAGCATGGCGGGGATGATGAGCCACTTGCCGCAGCGCTTGACCAGGCTGTACAGGGCAAAGATGCCGCCCTCACCATGGTTATCGGCGCGCAGCGAGATGAGCACATACTTGATGGTGGTCAGCAGCGTGACCGTCCACACGACAAGGGAGAGCGCGCCGAGCACGAACTCCTCCGTGACGCTTCCGATGCCGCCGTTGCCGGCAACGAGCGCCTTGGTTACATACATAGGGCTGGTGCCGATATCGCCGTACACCACGCCCAGCGTGACGAGCATCGCCGAGATGCTCACAGGAATCGCAGCGTGCGAAGCTGCCTCCTTGGCCTTTTGTTCCATAAGCCGGTTTCCTCCCAACTTTAATGTTCGAAGGAATTATAGGTAATCGGCCCATGTTTGAATGGCACTGTTTTCCCAGCTAGATAAACATTTATACAGCCTTTAAGCCACCTCGGCGATATGGAATGTGACAAAGGGACTTTCCCTTTGTCACATTCGTCATTTTCCAAGCCAATTTTTGAACCACCACTCCATGGAGCGGCTCATCTCGGCCATAAAGGGACTCGTGTGCTTACGGGTATAGATGTCCACGACGCGCTCCCCCACCTCGCGGGCATGCGGACGGAACATCGCGTCCATCTCGGCCACCTGCGCGTCCATGGTCGCGGCATCGGCGCGGCAGTAGCGCTCCTCGTGCACCAGGTTCACCACGGGATGCGCAATGGCCGGACGCTCCTTACGGGGCGTGCCGATGATGAGCATCGACAGCGGCATGGTATAGGGCGGCAAGTCCAGCAGCTCGGCAACTTCCTCGGCATTCTCGACGATATCGCCGATGTAGCAGCTCCCCAGCCCCAGGGCCTCGGCGGCAACCACGGCGTTTTGCGCAGCGATCACGGCGTCCTGGGCCGCGATGGCAAAGTCGCCCAAACCCGGCGCACGGCGGGGCGCCTTGCCCGTACGCTCGACAAACTCGGGCTCAAAGCAGCCCACGTGCTCAAACAGATCGATCCACTTGGCATAATCGACCACAAATATTAGTGCCCAGGGCGCCTTGGCGATCATGGGCTGGTGATCGCACAGGTCGGCGAGGCGGTCCAGCGTAGCCTGCTCGCGAATGCTTACGATGGAATACATCATCATGGCGCCTGCCGACGGCGCACGGCTCGCCGCATGCAGAATCGCCGCCCGCTGCTCGTCGGTCACCGCCACGGGGCGGTCGTCGTCATCACGCGCAAAGACACGCGTGGAGGAACGGTGCTCCAACGTGTCCAGCACCGCATTGCCCGTCGTCTCGACCGGATAACCGTTCGTATCCACAGCCTTGGTGCAAACCTGCTCGTTCATCGCCTCATCCTCGCTAATTCTTTAAGAAGCCTTTACGTTTCCGTGTAATTCCCGTCCATTATCGCGCAGGTCGCCACTACATTGCGCCACACCGCCACACGTGCGCGTTAATATGGCTGGTTGTTGTGCGCAGACACCAATTGCAGCGCATATCTTGGTAACAATCGGGTAAACCCCCCGCTTTCGTACGTTTTAGTTTGTGAGGAGTCTCAGCATGTTCGCTGCCGCCATCTCGCTCGTCGGTCTTGCGGCGACCGTCTACCTTGTCTTGCGCGAGGCCAAGGCCATTCGCGCTCAGTCGGGCACCGTTGCCAAAAGCGCTCTTGGGTGGAGCGTCGCCTTCGGCCTGTTCCAGGTCTTTTTGACTATTTGGGGCGCCGTGGGCCTCGTCGCTCAAAACGAGCCGCTCGCCTTTGTGATGCTCATCCTGACCAACGCCATCCTCACCGGCTGCGCTTGGGCCAGCATCGCACGCGACCGCAT
>DAIMBN010000043.1:0-2109 GCA_036718335.1 Coriobacteriaceae bacterium | reverse complement strand
CGCCCGACGCCCCCGCCCCCACCGGCAAGCTCGCCCGCCTGCGCGGCGCCTTTGTGGGCAAACCGCTCGTCGCCGCCGTCCTGTGCCTGCTGCTCGCCGGCGTCTTTGCGCTGCTGGGCATGGAGGTATCGTCCAACCACGACTTTACCTGGGTCTACCCCCTGTGCATCCTGCTCGAGTGGGCCATCATCACCACGCTCATGGTCGGCTTGTTCTTCCTATTCCAGCGCCACGGCGCAGCCCCCGCGGTCCTGGCCTTTGCCCTCTTTATCCTGGGCATTGCCGAGTTCTTCGTTATCACGTTTAAGTCCATGCCCATCCAGCCGGGCGACCTTTCGGCCATCTCCACCGCCGCCGCGGTCGCCGGCACCGGCTACACCTTCTCCATCTCGCTGTTCTGCGTGCTGTCCATGGGCTTTACCGCCATCGCCATGCTGCTGTGCGAGTACGCCGGCCTGGTGGCACCGCACCGTCAGAAGGGCGCCGCCAACGCCAAGCGCATGCTGCTCACCAATCTGCTCGTCGCCGTACTGTGCCTAGGCGGCGTGACCGCGCACGTCACGCTCATCGACTACTACAACACCCTCGGCATCACCGTCTACACTTGGCGCCCGCTCGAGAGCTACTGGCGCGAGGGCTACCTGCCCGCTTTCATTAGCGCAGCGCAGTCCATCAAGCCGCCCAAACCCGCCGGCTACTCCGTCGACGATGCCAAGGCCACGCTCAAAAAGTACGCCAAGACCTACGACAAGTCCGACGCTGCCAAGAGTGACGAGCGCACCGCCGCAAAGGAGCAGTTCGACAGCGAGAAGCCCACGGTCATCGCCATCATGAACGAGACCTTCTCGGATCTGTCGATCTACCAGAACATGCGCGCCGGCTACGAGGGTCCGCAGTACTTTAAGAGCCTGTCCAACTGCCTCAGCCGCGGCAAGCTCTACGTGAGCGCCTACGGCGGCGGCACGGCCAATACCGAGTTTGAGTTTATGACCGGCAACTCCATGGCCAACCTGGGCTCGGGCGTGTACCCCTACACCATCTACAACATGGAAACGACCGGGAACCTGGCAGAGCAGTTCAAGTCGCTCGGATATTCCACCACCGCCATGCACCCCAACCACGCGACCAACTGGAACCGCGAGAACGTGTACAAGGACTTTGGCTTTGACCAGTTCCTGTCCATCAACGACTTCCAGGGAGCCGACACCCTGCGCGGCATGGTGACCGACCAGGCGACCTACGACAAGATTCTTGAGCTGCTCGACCAGAACGCCGATCCTCAGTTTATCTTCGACGTGACCATGCAGAACCACTCGGGCTACGACACGGGCCTGCTTCCGGTCGACAAGCAGATGCATCTCAACATCGATACGACCGACCTGGACACCAAGACCGTCGAGGACGGCACGCTCTCCGATGTCGACGAGTATGTCTCGTGCATCGAGCAGTCCGACCAGGCACTTCGCTACTTCCTAAACGCCTTGAGCAAGCTCGACCGCAAGGTAGTCGTGGTGTTCTGGGGCGATCACCAGCCGTTCTTCCCGTCCAAGTTCAATGACAAGTGGTTTACCGGCGAGGACGACGCTACGCACCAGGAACGCCTGTGGCAGACCGACTACATCATATGGGCCAACTACGACGTTGCCGGCTGCGACCAGACAAGCGAGGTCGACGACCTGTCCACCAACTACCTGTCCACGCAGCTTATGCAGCTGATCGGCGCACCGCTGACCGACTACCAGAAGGCGCACATGACGCTGCGCGAGTCGCTGCCCGCCATCAACTCGGTGGGCTACGAGGACGCCAGCCTGCGCTGGGCGCTTTCCTCCAACGTCACCGATGACGATGCCGCCGCCGCAGCCGCCACCAAGGCGCGCGAAGATTACGCCAAGATGCAGTACTACGAGATGTTCCGCGACGGCAAGAACGTATACACCGAGCACTTCCAGACCGAGGCCAACGAGACCGACCCCAACCTGGCGCCGGGCACGACCAAGATTAAGTAGCTGCTAGCTGCTGAGCCACAACTGAAACGTCTGTCCAGGCGGAGGCATATAAGGTTCCCTGCTCGGACAGTCCTGCGCAAGACGAAGGCCACATTAAGTGGCC
>DAIMBN010000042.1:0-15600 GCA_036718335.1 Coriobacteriaceae bacterium | reverse complement strand
GGCCGTTGGCACCGCAGGCGGTCGCGGCGAGCGCCATGGGCTCGACGTAGCGGGTGTAGCCGGTGGCGTGGCTGGGGTCGGCGACGACGGGCAGGTGCGACAGGTGGTGCAGCACCGGCACGGCGTTAAGGTCGAAGGTGTTGCGGGTGCGGGTCTCGAAGGTGCGGATACCGCGCTCGCACAGGATGACGTTGTCGTTGCCCTCGCTCATGATGTACTCGGCTGCCATAAGCAGCTCGTCGATCGTGCCGGACATGCCGCGCTTGAGCAGAATCGGGGTCTGGGTCTTGCCGACCTCCTTGAGCAGGGGGAAGTTCTGGGCGTTGCGGGCGCCGATCTGCATGACGTCAATCTTCTTGTCAAGGAAGACCTGCACGTCGCGCGGGTCCATGATCTCGGTGACGATCGGCATGTCGAGCTCGGCAGACGCCTCGCACAGCAGGTCGAGGCCGGCGGGGCCCATGCCCTGGTAGGCGTAGGGGGAGGTGCGGGGCTTGTAGGCACCGCCGCGCAGCATCGTGGCACCGGCGGCCTTTACGCGGCGTGCGATGCGAATGAGGTTCTCGCCCTCGACGGAGCAGGGGCCGGCGATGACTTGGAACTGGTCGCCGCCGATCTTGACGCCGTGGCCGCAGTCGATGACGGAGTCCTCGGGGTGGAACTTGCGGTTGGCGCGCTTGAACGGCTCCGAGACGCGCTGCACGCGCTCGACGACATCCATGGACTCGAGCAGGAACGGGTCGATCTTGGTCGTATCGCCCACCAGGCCGATGATCGTCTCGTTCTCGCCGCGCGAGACGTCGGTCTTCAGGCCTTTTTTCTCAATCCAGCTGACGATATGGCCGACGGCCTCGTCGCTGGCGCTCTGCTTTAAAATTGCAATCATGGTGTGCCTCTCACCTCGATGGATAACTTTTGCAAAAACGGCCCGCATCGCGAGCCGTGTATATATGGTGCATGAGAGTTTATACTATCTGACTCGCTTTTGCCTTCTAAAGTGGGCCGTTGCGCCGCGTCTTCCTCGGAATTGCAAAGCTTTTTCTTTTATTTTGATAGCCCGTGGTGCACTTGGGTATAATGCCAAACGTTGGCCCTATTAGCTCAGGGGATTAGAGCGTCTGCCTCCGGAGCAGAAGGCCGTTGGTTCGAATCCAACATGGGGCACCATCGAACGTAAGACCGTCCGAACCTCGCATGGTCCGGGCGGTTTTTCTTATACCGACGCGACGTGATGGGACGTGGTATGGCAGCAACGGATATCGAGCGCGGACTCTCGACCGCCGAGGTCGAGGAGCGCATCGCCGCCGGTAAGATCGACCGCAACATGGAGCTCAAGACCAAGTCGGTCAAAGAGCTCATCATCGAGAACCTCTGCACGCTGTTCAATTTGATCAACGTGATCTTGGCGTTCCTGGTCATTTTGACCGGTTCGTTTAAGAACCTGACGTTCCTGTTTGTGGTGTTCCTCAATACCGCTATTGGCGTCATCCAGTCCATGCGGTCCAAGAAGATGGTCGATAAGCTCACGCTGCTGACCTCTAAGAAGGCCATCGCGGTGCGCGACGGTGCCGAGGTGGAGCTCGACTTGGACCAGATCGTGCTCGACGACATCATCCGCCTGGGGCGCGGCGACCAGATTCCCGCTGACGCCGTGGTGGTTTCGGGCGAGGCGCTCGTGAACGAGAGCCTGCTGACGGGCGAGAGCGACCTTATTAAGAAGCAGCCCGGTTCCGAGCTCATGAGCGGCAGCTTTATCGACTCGGGCCTGCTGCGCGCCCGCGTGATCCATGTCGGCGCCGACAACTACGTGGCCAAAATTAATAACGAGGCCAAGTACGTCAAAAAGGTCAATTCCGAGATCATGGACGCGCTGAACGCCATCGTGCGCTTTGCGAGCATCATCTTGATCCCGCTCGGTTTGGCGTTGTTTGCCTCGAGCGTGAGCGAGCTGTGGGATGCAGCGGGAACCCCGGGCGATAGCGCGCTTTCGTGGTGCTTCTCCGAGCTGTTGGCTGGTCATGTGCCTTCGTCGGCGCTGCTGTCCACGGTGGGCGCCCTGCTGGGCATGATCCCGCAAGGCCTGGTGCTGCTGACCTCGTCGGTGCTCGCCATCGCCACGGTGCGCCTGGCCCGCCGCAAGGTGCTGGCGCAGCAGCTCTACTGCATCGAGATGCTCGCTCGCGTCGATGTACTGTGCCTGGACAAGACGGGCACCATCACGTCGGGCCGCATGGAGGTCGAGGGCACCTACCCGCTGCCTGTTGAGGGTGTTGGCTTTGGCGTGGACTCGGACGAGGCGGCTGTTCCCGTCGATACCACAGTGCTCGATTTTGCGCTGGCTAACGTGGCACGTGCGACTTCGGCCGATGCCAACGAGACCTGCCAGGCGCTGCTCAACTATTACGCCGATCGCCCGGTCGAGGTGTCTGAGCCGCTGTCGGTCATTCCGTTCTCGTCGTCTAAAAAATGGAGTGGCGCTTCGTTTGCGCAGGGCTCCTATGTGATGGGCGCCGCGCAGTTTGTGCTTTCGGAGCGTGTGTTTTCGCAGGTCGAGAACCGTGTCGCCGAGCTTGCCGATACCTGCCGCGTGCTCGTGGTGGCGCGCGTGGACGGCTTTACACCCGATGGCGATATGGTGGGCGAGGCCGAGCCCGTGGGCTTTGTGACCATCCGCGACGAGATTCGTACCTCGGCGGCCGAGACCATCGGCTACTTTAACGAGCAGGGTGTGACCCTCAACGTGATCAGTGGCGACGACCCGCGTACGGTGTCGTCGATCGCGCGCGTGGTGGGCGTGCCGGGGGCGGACGCTTATGTGGACGCCACGACGCTCGATACGCCTGCCAAGCTCGATGCCGCAGTGGACCGCTACCATGTCTTTGGTCGTGTGACCCCGCAGCAGAAGCGCGAGCTCGTGCAGGCGCTCAAGCGCCGCGAGCACACCGTGGCCATGACGGGCGACGGCGTCAACGATGTGCTGGCGCTCAAGGAAGCCGACTGCTCCGTCGCCATGGCGGCCGGCTCCGATGCCGCGCGTAATGTGGCCGAGATTGTACTCGTCGACAACGACTTTGCCTCGATGCCCGCCGTGGTGGCCGAGGGCCGTCGCTCCATCAACAACCTGCAGCGTTCGGCCTCGCTGTTCCTGACCAAGACGCTGTTCTCGATGGGCCTGGCGGCGCTGTGCATCGCGCTGCCGCCGTACCCCTTCGAGCCCATCCAGATGACGCTCATTAACTTCTTCTGCATCGGCGCGCCGGGCTTTGTGTTGGGCCTGGAGCCCAACAATGCTCGCGTGAAGGGTGCGTTTTTGACCAACGTACTCAAGCGTGCACTGCCGGCGTCGATTGCGGTCATTTTGGCTGCGGCGCTCGATATCTTTGTGGCGCGCGTGTTTGGCTTTAGCCAGCTCACGCTGTCTACGATGTGCTTGCTTACGTCGTGCGCGGCGAGCGTCAGCCTGATCTGGCGCATCTCGCAGCCTCTCACGCCCTTACGTGTGGTGCTCTTTGTGTTTGTCGTCGCCGGCATCTTGGTGGGCGTTATCGGATTCCCGGAGCTGCTGTCTATTGCCAACCTGTCGATGGGCCAGATGGTTATCTTGGCTGTCATCGTGGTCTTTACCTGCTCGGTGTTCTTTAAGCTCGCCACGATGATGGATTCGCTCAAGCCGCGTCGTCGTCATGCCGCAACTGGTTTTGGCCGTGGTGTGCGCGTCCACCTGGGTCGCGGTGGCGGCAAGGTGAGCTCGACGGGTTCGACGGCCGAGCGTTTTGCCAAGCGCGTCGCCGCCGACATGGCGCAGCGCCGCGAAGATCGCACCGCTCGCGAGGCCGAGGCCCGTGCACTCGAGGGCGTGGCCCAGGCCCAGCCCAAGAAAAAGAAGAATACCGGAGCCAGGCGCTCTCGCGTGACCAAGTCCGCCCAAGGCATCAAAGTCTCGATGCCAAGCAAAAAGAAGAAGTAGCTAGCGCCCTGCCGATGTTGAATTGGTGCCTTGTTCCTGTGGGGCCGTGGCGATGTTATGCTCTAACCTCGATTGTTTGAATTGCTTCGAAAAGAGGATGCCGTGATCTGCCCGCATTGCCTTAAGACTATCGAGGACGGCGCCTCGTTCTGCCCCTACTGCAACGCCTATGTGGGTCCGGGCGATGGCCCCGAGCACACCGAGTTCGTGTTCTGTGAGGGCTGCGGTGCCCGTCTTTCTCCGCATGATCGTACGTGCCCCAAATGTGGACGCCCCGCTCCGGGTATCCTCTCCGAGGACGCGGCCGCATCCGACCTGGCAGCGGGCCGCACGGCGGGCTTTCCGCGCCTAACGCAAGAGCAGATCGATACCGAGGTGCCGCATGCGCCGGCCTCTGCCGCTGCGGTGCTTTCGGACGCCGCTGACCCCAATGAGACCTGCGTGCTGCCGGCTTTCGATAAGGATTTCGGTATCCCCAAGGTCGATATTCCCACGCCCGTTTCCCTGCACGACGATGCTCAAAAACCCAAGCGCAAGGTGCACCCCGACGAGGACGCCTATCACAAGCATAAGCGTCATATCCCCAAGCCGCTCATCGTCATTGCGGTCCTTGCCGTCGTTTGCGGCGGTGCCTATTGGTTCGTGACGGCCGATCCCATGGGTGTCATGCCTGGCTTCTGCGACCAGTTTGGCCAAGCTGCACAAACCACCTTCCCCACGCGCCAAAAGGGCGAGGCCACTGAGGACGATACCAAGCAGGACGATTCTGCCGAGGTGGTCCAGGAAGAAACCGTGCTGACCGATGATCAGCTCTATACCAGGCTCGACGGTCTGTATCAGACCATCGTGTCCTACGGTGATGAGGACCAGATCGGCGAGGTCATCGATTCCTTTAACAACGGCTATCTCCGAACGCCGCTGTCCACCCGCCAGGAGCTGTCGCAGAGTGCCTACGCCCTGCGCGACCAGATCAAAAAGACGCAAGATGAGCTTAACAACCTTAAGTATCAGGACGATACGGTCTATGCGGACGACATCGCCCACTTAAAGCAGCTTGCCGAGTGGATGTACGAGCGTGTCGACGTGATCTGCCAGAGCTGGGATATCTCGCTGGCCATTCCCGATGGCGAGTCGATGAGTTCCCACCAAAGCGAGATCCTGGCGCCCATCGCACAGGGCGGCAACAGCGCGCTGAACCAGTACGACGCCAATGTGGGCTCCTGGAAGCCGCAGCAGCGTTCCCAAAATTAGTTCGCCATAGTCGGCATAACCTACGTGCGCAATTGATGTAAGCGCATGCTTATTGCTACAATTCGTACAAATATGCTTTAAACGCACGAGGAAGGAACCACATGTTTGGTTTTAAGAAAGAGCTCTACACGCCCGAGTATCAGCTTGCCGGCGACGAGTGCGCCGTTATCGAGACGTCGAAGGGTACCATCAAGGTCAAGTTTGACGGTGAGGGCGCTCCCATTCATGTCGCGAACTTCTGCGAGCTTTCCACGATGGGTTTCTATGATGGCCTTAAGTTCCATCGCTATGTGCCCGGTTTTGTCATTCAGGGCGGCGACCCCAATACCCGCGATATGTCCGGCGCCGACGTCGCTGCCGGTCTTGAGGGCCCCGACGGCATGCCCGGTACCGGTGGCCCCGGCTACTGCATCAAGGGCGAGTTTGCCACCAATCCGCGCAACAGCCATGTCGATGGTGCCCTTGCCATGGCACGCTCCATGGACCCCGATTCCGCAGGTTCGCAGTTCTACTTCTGCCTGGGCGCCCAGCATAACCTCGATTCCGGTTACACCGTCTTTGGTACCACGGTCGAGGGTCTCGATGTGATTTCGCAGCTGCGTGCCGGCGACGAGATCGTCCATGTCGAGATCGTTCACGAGTAAAGGGGACTTCCTTGAATAGCCAGCTGATCCAACAGGGCCGCGCCGCTTACCGCGCGGGTGATTTTTCCGCTGCAGCCCAGATGCTTGGGGCGGCAAAGACTCCCGATGAGATTATGGGCGAGGCCGATCACCTTCGTGGCAACGCCTTGATGCACCTGGGCATGTATGCCGAGGCCGCCGAGGCTTATGCTGCCGCCCTCAACGACGGCACCTACGGCAAGCGCGGCGCGCTGCTCACCAACCGCGGCAAGGCGCTCGCCGCCGTGGGCGACTACACGACGGCCGCCCAGGCGTTCTCTGCTGCTACGCAGGATGCTTCCTATGCCACGCCGTTCAAGGCCTATCTGGGCCTGGGCAATGCGCTGTTCCAGTCGGGCGATTATGCCAACGCGGGTACTGCCTTCCGTCAGGCTGCCATCGACGGCGCCAATCCGGCTCCTGCCGCCGCACTGGGCGAGCTTGGTCGTTGCTTCATTAAGCTCGGCCGTCCGGCGGATGCCGTGGAGACCTACCGCACGGCTATCGACTTTGCCGGCCCCCGCGACGACACGCGTGCGCTCAACGCCGGCATGGGTCAGGCACTTTCTGCCGCCGGCCGCCCCTCCGACGCACTCGACGCCTTTAACGCCGCTACTGCCGATGGCATCTACCAGCTCACCTCCGAGCAGGCCGATGAGCTTGCCCGCGTGCACGATTCGCTTGCCGCGCTGTCTGCCCAGACGGCTATGGCCACGGCTCCGGCGCCCGCGATGGACGCTCCTGCCGTCGATCCGCTCGATCCTACGGGCGCGACCGGTCAGTTTATGCCCGATCCCTCGGACACCGGCTTCTTTACGCTGTCCGAGTCCGAGATGGTCCAGCAGGACCGTCAGGATCGTAAGCAGGCCAAGGTCCGTCGTCGCCATCGCCACACGGGTCTCAAAGTCTTCATCGTGCTGCTTCTGCTCATTTTGATCGCCGCGGGCGGTCTGGGCTTTGCCTACACGCGCGGCTTTGGCTTCCCCTCGCAGGAGTCGGTTATCACCGATCTGTTCCAGGCTGCCGGCGACGGTGACACCGCAAAGGCCGAGTCTTGCCTGGCCTCGAGCCTGTCCGAGGACGCCAAATCGATGATCATCTCCTCGATTCCGCAGGGCGCCACCGTGTCCGTCGAGGGCATGGATCAGTCCATGACCGAGACGACCGCCAAGGTTAAGGCATCGCTGTCCAAGGGCGGCGAGCAGGAGTACACCGTCAAATTCGTGCGCTCCGACAACCATATCGGCTGGGCCGTTTCCTCGCTCGATATGGATTTCTCGGCTGCTGACAACCAGTAGTGACCTTATGGGATTTAGCTTTGCCCGGCGCTTCACCGCAAGTGAGGTGCCGGGCTTGCGCTAGTATCATGAGCTAGTAGTTTTCCAGCAATCATCCAACACATCAGGAGTTGCGTTGTTTTCTTTGATGGATATGTTCTTCGGTAGCTATGCGGGCGATCTTGCCATCGACCTCGGCACCGCAAATACGCTTGTCTCCGTGCGCGGCAAGGGCATTGTCATTCGCGAGCCCTCTGTTGTCGCCATCGACAAGAACGACGAGCGCATCCTGGCGGTCGGTATCGAGGCAAAGCGCATGCTCGGCCGTACGCCCGGCAACATCGTGGCCGTTCGTCCCCTGAAGGACGGCGTCATCGCCGACTTCGATGTTACCGAGGCCATGCTTCGCTACTTTATCGACAAGGCTTCCGAGAAGCGCTATCCGTGGACCCCGCGTCCGCGCGTTGTCGTCTGCGTTCCCTCCGGCGTCACGTCGGTCGAGAAGCGTGCCGTATTTGAGGCCACGATCCAGGCCGGCGCTCGCCAGGCCTACCTGATCGAGGAGCCCATGGCCGCCGCTATCGGCGCCGACCTGCCCGTCGAGGAGCCCACCGGCTCCATGGTCATCGACATCGGTGGCGGTACCACCGAGGTTGCCGTTATCGCTATGGGCGGCATCGTCGTCTCGCAGTCCATCCGTATTGCCGGCGACGAGTTCGATCAGGCCATCCTCACGCACGTTCGTGATGCCTACAACCTGGCCATCGGCGAGCGTACGGCAGAGGACATCAAGATCAAGGTCGGCTCCGCCGTGCCGCTCAAGGACGAGCTCGATGTCGAGGTCAACGGCCGCGACGTGATCACTGGTCTGCCCAAGACCGTGCGCATCGAGAGCGAGGAGATTCGTCGCGCACTCAACAAGCCACTCGACGAGATGGCCAAGGCCGTCAAGGACGCACTCGACGCTACGCCGCCCGATCTTGCCTCGGACCTTATGTACTACGGCATTTTGCTGACTGGTGGCGGCGCGCTGCTGCGCGGTCTCGACGTGCGCCTGCGCGATGAGACCGGTGTTTCGGTCAACGTCAGTCCTACGGCGCTCGATAACGTCGTTAACGGCTGCGCCCGCGTGCTCGAGGCCAATGCGTTTGATGGCGGCTTCGTCCAGACCAATGCTTAATTTCCAAAAGGTGGATTCCATTTGGCACGATCTTCGGGTTTCTCCACAAATCTGAATACCAAGCGACAATCAACGGGTATGCGCCCGTTGATTGTTTTCAGCCTGATTTCGGTGTTGCTGCTCACGTTTTACATCCGCGAGGGCGAGACGGGACCGATTCATGCCGTGCGTTCGGGCGTAACGACGATTACCTCGCCGGTGCGCTTTGTGGGTTCGGCTGTGGCGGCTCCCTTCAATGCGATCGGCAACGTGTTCTCTAACCTTACGGCGTCGCAGGACACGCTCGACGAGCTTAAGAAGCAAAACGAGGAACTGACCTCTAAGGTTGCCGAGCTCTCCGAGTCTCAAAAGACCGCCGAGCGTCTGGAGGGGCTGGTCGGCCTGCAGTCGACCTATAACCTCAAATCGACCGCTGCTCGTATCGTTGGTGCTTCCGGCGATGCCTGGACCTCGACCGTTACCATCGACAAGGGCTCTGCCGACGGCCTTACCATCAACATGCCCGTGACGAGTTCTGCCGGTGTTATCGGCCAGATCATCGAAGTCTCGGCCAAGACGTCCACCGTGCGCCTGATTGGCGACGAGAACTCGGGTGTGTCCGCCATGGTACAGGACACGCGCGCCCAGGGCATGCTGCAGGGTCAGGCTGACGGCACGCTGCGTCTTGAGTACGTGAGCGTCGACTCCGACGTTAAGGTTGGCGACATCATCGTGACCTCGGGCATCGGCGGTGTGTTCCCCAAGGGTCTACCGCTCGGCACCGTCTCGTCGGTTGAGAAATCGGCAAACGACGTGTACTACACCATTGTGGTGCGCGCTCAGACCACGGCCGAGAACAACGAGGAAGTGCTGGTCATTACCTCGCTGACCGATGAACAGTCGGCCTCGGATGAGGACGTGAGCACGGCCAACAGCACGCCGCAGGGAACGTCGCGCGATGCTGCAACCAAGACGAAGGACGAGAGCTCGGATGACAGTTCCGACACGTCCGAGACGACCGATTCTGGCTCGAACGAATAGGGGGCATGTCCATGGATCTACACGAGCAGGGGATGAGCTCCCGCACGTTTGTGATCGCCGCCATCGTGTGCGTGCTGCTGCAGGCAGGCCTGGCACCGCAGATCTCCATTGCGGGTGGTCGCGTCAACTTCATGATTATCTTGGTGTGCCTGAGTGTGTTCTCGGGCGACCCGACCCGTGCCGTCGTGTGCGGTTTTTGCAGCGGCTTGTTTTATGACCTGTCCGCTGCCGTGCCGGTGGGCGTTATGTCGCTCCTGCTGACCGTGGGTTCTTTTGCCCTGGTGCACAGCGCCGTCGGTCAGACGGGCGGTACCCCGAGTGCGCGCGGCGTCACTGTGGGCGCCTTCGCGCTCGTCATTAATGTGATCTACAGCATCGTCTTGCTGTTTATGGGTTTGGAGACGAGCTTTGTCGTGGCGATCTTCGGCCATGCGCTGCCGTCCTCGATCCTGACGGGTCTGGTTGCCATTCCGTTTTTGATGTCCGGCGTCGTGCCGCAGTCCGGCTATGGATTCTCCGCACGTGGCGGACGCCAGACGGGTATGCGCTTTAAGCCCAAGACCCGTAAGCTCAAATAGGGGAGGCCCGTAGATGTCTTCCCAGATGACGGTTATTATCGCCGGTATCGTGCTGGTTGTGGCCATCGTGGTCGCGCTGGTCATCATGCGTCGTGGCGATTCCCGTTTTACCTACGATACGCAGCATGGAACGGCCCCGCGCGCCACCGAGGGCGAGGGCAATACCGCGGCGACCGCCTTTAAGGGCCGCTTTTCCATCCTCACCACGGGTGTGGGCGCGATGTTTGCGGCGCTCGCCGTCAAGCTGTGGGGCATGCAGATGGTCTCGTCGGACTATTACGAGAAGCAGGCTAATAGCAATCAGACTCGCACCGTTACCACTCCCGCTGTACGCGGCCGCATCCTCGACCGCAATGGCGTGGCGCTTGTCCAGAACCGTCCCTCACTTGCTGTCGTGGCCTACCGCGACCTTGCCGAGGATGAGGTTCTGGTTCGCCATCTTGCCAACGTGCTTGGAATGCCTTATGTGGCGGTCCTTCGCAATATTCAGGACAATACAGAGGGCGCTCAGAGCCTGCATACCATCGCGACGGACGTCCGTCGCTCCACGGTTGCCTATATCAAGGAACACGCCGGCGAGTTCCCGGGCGTCAAGATTGCCGAGCGTACCGAGCGCCAGTATCCATACGGTGAGACGGCATGCCATATCTTGGGCTATACCGGCACCATTACCTCCGAGCAGCTCGAGGCCCAGAATAAGAAAACCTCTGGCGATGATAATGCTTCTGCTGGCAAGATTACGTACCAGTCGGGCGATATCGTGGGCCAGGCGGGTGTTGAGAGCTACTACGAAAACCTGCTGCAGGGTATTCGTGGCGAGCAGACCGTCAAGGTCGATGCCTCGGGCAATGTGACCGGTCAGGCCGGCGCCGTACCCGCAAAGGCCGGCTCTGACATTAAGCTCACGCTCGACCTTAAGATCCAACAGGCCTGTGAGGCGGCACTGGCGAGCGCTATCGAGCTTGCCAAGACCACTGGCTACAGCAATGCCGGTAACGGCGCCGTGGTGTGTCTCGATCCCAACAATGGCGAGATCCTGGGCATGGCGAGCGAGCCCAAGTTCGATCCGTCCGTCTTTATCGGCGGCGTCTCAAATGACGTGTGGACCGAGCTCAATGATGACAAGGGTTCGCACCCGCTGCTCAACCGCGCCATTAGCGGACAGTACATGTCGGCCTCGACCATCAAGCCGCTCTCGGCGCTGGCCGGTCTTGAGTTTGGAACCTACACTTCAACGCAGACAACCAACTGCACGGGCTATTGGACGGGCCTGGGCAAGGCTTGGGGCAAGCGCTGCTGGCTGACGTCTGGCCACGGCACCATGACGCTGCAGTCGGGTATCGCCAACTCGTGCGACCCTGTCTTCTACGACATGGGCAAGGCGTTCTTTTATGACGAGCAACATCCCGAGGGCCTGCAGGAGGTCTTTCGTCGCTGGGGTCTAGGCAAGACCTGCGGTATCGATCTGCCGAGTGAGGGCGCGGGCCGTATTCCCGATGCCGAGTGGAAAGAGTCGTACTTCACCGACGCATCTGCCGAGGACCGCAAGTGGAATGCCGGCGATATGACCAACATTGCCATCGGTCAGGGTGACATCCTGGTGACGCCCCTGCAGATGGCGTGCGCCTATATGGGTCTTGCCAACGGCGGCAAACAGTACGTGCCTCACGTATTTTTGTCTGCCGTGTCGCGCGATGGCGACGGCGATGCCTATAAGTACAATGGCAAGGGCAAGAAGAAGCGCCTGGAGGCCAAGATCAACAGCGATTCGGATTTGGCTCTTGTTCGCAACGGCATGCACGACGTGATTTACACGGCATCGACGTCCCTGGCGGCGCACTTTGGCACCCTGACGCCGCAGGTATACGGCAAGTCGGGCACGGGCGAGAAAAGTGGCGAGGACGAATACGCGTGGTTCTGCGCCTATGCACCGGCCGATGATCCCAAGTATGTCATCGCTACCGTCCTGGAGCAGGGCGGCGGTGGCTCAGATACCGCGATGCATGTCGTGCGCGACGTGCTCGGCGTGATTTATGACGAGCCCGATACCTCTTCGGCCTCGGGCGATTCTTCGGTTCGATAGGAGGTTGCGATGGATTTTTCTCCGGCGGATCTGTTCCGTTCAACCAAGACCGGCTCTCGCAGCAGCCTGGACCGCGTCAACAAGCAACTTTCGGCCTCGCGCGGCACGTTTCGCCAAAAGGTGCATATCGGTGTGCTCGTGGCTACTGTGGCGCTCGTCGCCTACGGTGCCATCATTATCTGGTCGGCTTCGCAGTTTAAGGCCGATGCATCGTTTTCACGCCATCTGCTGGGAATTGGCATCGGGGCGGTGCTGGCGGTGCTGGTCTGGCGTACTGACCTGCGCGGTATTTCCAATTTCTCGACGGCGTTGCTCGTCATCGACCTGATCGTGATCTTCTCGCCCAAGATTCCGGGTCTGTCCTATACGGGCGGTCTGGGCATGACGGGCTGGATCAAGATTCCCGGTATCGGCTTGACGTTCCAGCCGGTTGAGCTTGCCAAGCTCATCACCATCTTCTTTATTGCTACGCTTGGTTCGCAGTATAACGGTCGCATCGATACCGTTCGCGACTACGTCAAGCTCTGCGGCATGCTGTCCATTCCGTTTTTGGCCGTCGTTGCCATGGGTGACCTGGGCTCGGGTCTGGTCGTGCTGGTTTCGGGCGCCATCGTCATCTGCATGAGCGGTGCACGCCGCGAATGGGTGCTGTCGACCCTGGCCCTGCTCGTGGGCCTGGTGGCCCTCGTCCTGGCGCTTGATTCGGTCTTTGATTCGTTGCTCGGCCACGATGTGCTCATCAAGCAGTATCAGATGAACCGTCTGACGGTCTTTATCGACCCCGATAATGCCGATTCGGACGATGCCTACAACCTGCAGCAGTCGCTTATCGCCGTTGGCTCGGGCGGCTTCTTTGGTAAGGGCCTGGGGCATGCGACGCAGTCGGCCGGCGGCTTTCTGCCTGAGTTCCACACCGACTTCGTCTTCGCCTTCCTGTCCGAGACCTTTGGCTTTTGCGGTTCCTTTTTGCTCCTGTGCCTCTACGTGCTGCTGATCTTTTCGACGATTCGCGTCGCCTTTAAGTGTGAGTCGCTGTTCCTGCGTCTGTCGTGCGTAGGTATCGTCGGCATGTGGGCGTTCCAGACCTTCGAAAACATCGGCATGTGCATCGGCATGATGCCGATTACCGGTATTCCGCTACCGTTTATTAGCTTTGGTTCGTCTTCGATGATGATTCAGCTGCTGACGGTGGGTATCGTACAATCCATATGGCGGCATCGTTCGGGCGCCGCGTAACCGCTGGAGGGGTTTGCCATGAAAATTCCCGTAGATAAGCTGACCCGCGCTTTTAAGATGGGCGCGTCCGTTAAGAAGGATTCCGATACACCTGTGCGCGTCTCGGTCTATCTGGATTCGTCCGCCTCGCGCTTTCTGGCCGAGACGGTGCGTGACGCCTTTGTGCCGCAGACGACCTCGGGCATTGTGCGCGTCGAGCGTCTGGGGGAGGAGCGAATTGCTCCAAAGACCGATACCGATGTGGTGCTGGTGCTCTCGTGTGGTTCCGACCGCTTGGAGAGTGCCGTGCAGGAGCTCGTGATCGCCGGCGCGCCCGTGTGCGTGCTTGCCGAGTCTGCTGTGGAGGTGCCGTTTATCGAGGAGTCTACGCCCATGCTCGGCGTGGTAGCGGCAACCGATAAGACGTATCTGCTCGAGACGCTTGCCCGCTGGATTCTCGATCGCACCGACAAGGAAACGGCTTTTGCGGCGAACTTTGCCTTCATGCGCATCGCTGCGGCCAATCGTATCATCACCTCGTGCGCGCTCACCAATATGGCGACCGGTGCGCTGGTGTTTTTGCCGGGCGCCGATTATCCCGTTATGGCGCTGGCGCAGGTGGGCATGCTCTTTGAGCTCGCTGCCGTCTTTGGACGCGGCATTAAGCCCGAGCGCGGCTACGAGGTCGCGGGCGTGCTTGCCGGCGGTCTTGTGATCCGAGCGGTCACCCGCGCACTTGTCAAGCAGACGCCGCATATTGGGTTTGCCGTCAAGGCGCTCACTGCTGCCGCGGGCACCTATGGCATGGGCCGTGCGCTCGTTTCGCTCTACGAGCGCGATGTCGACTACAGCCGTGCCAACGAGGTGGTCACTGCCACGTTCTCCCGCGTTCGCGATCTGGTGACCACGGTCGCGGGCGCTACCCGTCCTATGGCGTCCTATCAGGACGCATCAGATCTCGCTGCTTAGGGGTTTTCCGTTGCGCGTTGCATACCAAGACTGTTTTCATTTAATTGAGCCGTTGCTCGCCAAGGTCGAGAAGCCGAGTCGCTATATCGATCACGAGTGGGGCACGCTTTCCAAGGCCGATGCCGACTACCGTTGCTGCCTGATCTATCCGGATGTGTACGAGGTCGGTCTGCCCAACCAGGGTATCGCCATCCTCTACAACATCCTTAACCAGGCCGAGGGCATCTCCTGCGAGCGTGGCTATGTGCCGTGGCCCGATATGGGTGACGCTATGCGCGAGGCGGGCATTCCGCTGCTCTCGCTTGAGGGTGCAGCGCCGGTCGCTTCGTTTGATATCGTCGGTCTGCATGTGCCGCACGAGATGGCGGTGACGAACTTCCTCGAGGCACTCGACCTCGCTGGCATTCCACTGTTGGCGGCCGACCGAGGCGAAGACGACCCTATCATCATCGCCGGCGGCCCCTCGGTGTACAACCCCGAGCCGTACGCGGCCTTCTTCGATGCCATCCTCATCGGTGAGGGCGAGGAATCGCTGCTCGAGACCTGCCAGCTGCATCGCCGTCTGCGTGACGAAGGGGTCCCGCGCGCGCAGATTGTCGAGCAGCTTGCATCCATTGCCGGCAACTACGTGCCATCGCTCTATGAGGTTCGTCACGACGAGCCCTGCTCGCCGCATGGCTACACCGTGCCGCGTGAAGGCAAGGATGCGCCGACCGTGGTCTACAAGCGCGTCGTCGAGGATTTCGGCGCCACGAATCCGCTGTCGCAGTCGTGCGTGCCCTATGCGCAGCTGGTTCACGACCGCCTGTCTATCGAGATCCTGCGCGGCTGCGCCCGCGGCTGTCGTTTTTGCCAGGCCGGCATGACGTATCGTCCGGTGCGCGAGCGCTCGGCCGACCAAATCGTCTCGTCGGTGATTCAGGGTCTGGAAAAGACCGGCTATGACGAGGTGTCGCTGACCTCGCTCTCCACGACCGACCACTCCTGCATTCGCGACGTGCTCGGCAGGCTCAACCGTCGCCTGGAGGATACGGGTATTCGCGTGTCTATTCCGTCGCAGCGCCTGGATTCGTTTGGCGTGGATATGGCCGAGTCGGTTGCCGGCGAAAAGAAGGGCGGCCTGACGTTCGCGCCCGAGGCCGGCAGCCAGCGCATGCGCGACATCATTAACAAGAACGTGACCGAGGAGGACCTGGACCGTGCGGCCAAGGCCGCCTTCGAGGCCGGCTGGAACCGCATGAAGCTCTACTTTATGATGGGCCTTCCCGGCGAGCGCGACGAGGACATCGTGGCCATCGCCAATCTGGCCGATCACGTGCTGGAGCTCGGTCGTTCCGTGGTGCCCAAGGCTCGTCGCGGCTCGATCTCGGTGTCGATCTCGGTTTCGGTCTTTATCCC
>DAIMBN010000113.1:0-2178 GCA_036718335.1 Coriobacteriaceae bacterium | reverse complement strand
CCCGCGACCCCAACCTTGGCAAGGTTGTGCTCTACCAACTGAGCCATGTCCGCTTACGAGGATTAATCTTACGTGATACCCGCATCCTATGCAAGAACTTTTTTTAAAAAGTTTTGCGACGCCCTCACGAACCTCGCGAAGACATCAACCACCACGGAAAGCGCAGGCAACCGCAAACTCGCCGCAAGAGGCCTCTACATCTCACCGAGCATGATCCAGGCAGAGCTGTCCTGCGCGAGCCTGCCGTCTGCAAGTGGTGATGAAGTGAGCAGGATCCTGCCCGCCGGCAGCTCCACGGGTGCTGTACCGAAGTTCGTCACACACGCCCAGCCGTTGTCGCGGCGATAGGCGATGACGCCGCCCTCAGCGCCCTCGGCACCATCTGTAAGGCCAGTGCGCCCGTCAAGATCGAGCCACGCAAGATCGTTGGCGCACCCGCGCAGCTTGCGCCGCAGCCGGAGGGCGTCACGATAGAGCGCAAGCATCGATGTCGGGTCCGCTTCTTCCCTATCGGCAGCGTAATCGGAAAACCATGCAGGTTGCGGCAGATGGGGCGCCGCATCGGCGTCCGCCGGCGAAAACCCACACGATCCGCCCTGCGCGGGATCGTCCGCTGCCACCCACGGCAGGGGCACACGGCAGCCGTCGCGCCCCTTCTCGCGCTTCGGTCCGTGCGTATTGGTCGCAGTAGGATCTTCGAGTGCAGCCCACGGGATGTCAGCCACCTCAAAAAGGCCGAGCTCCTCACCCTGATACACGTATGCCGAGCCCGGAAGCGCCAGCTCAAGCAAAAGGGCCGCCCGCGCGCGGCGCTCACCGAGTTCACGGTCCTCGTCATAAGACGACCCGTCGCGTAAGAGCCAGTCGAGCGCAATCTGGTGGTAGCGCGTCGCCTTGATTTGCGGCAGCGCATAGCGCGTCGCCACGCGCGGCACGTCGTGGTTGGAGAGTACCCAGGTCGAGGCGGAATCGGATTCGATGGCCGCCTTCAAACCCTCCTCGATTGCAGTGTGCATGTCATCATAGGTCCAAGTGGCCTTGGCGAACTCAAAGTTGAATGTCTGGCCAAGCTCGCTGGGGCGGGCGTAGAGATACTGGCGCTCGGGCAGCACCCACGCCTCGGCAACGGCGCTGCGCGGCGGATTATAGCGGTCGAACACGCGGCGCCACTCGCGATAGATCTCGTGGACCTCGTTACGGTCCCACAGCGGATGGGTGCCGTCGTCAACCATGTCATCGCCCTCGGCGAGATGCCACCGGTCGAGGTCATCGCGGTCGAGATCCTTGGCAAGACCGTGCGCCACATCAATGCGAAAGCCATCGACGCCTCGATCGCTCCAAAACGTCAGGACGTCGCAAAAGAACGCGTGAACCTCGGGGCATGACCAGTCAAAGTCCGGCTGCTCGGGCGTAAACATGTGCAGATACCACTGACCGTCCGCGACACGCGTCCAGGCGGGGCCGCCAAAGTTGGCATTCCAATTGGTGGGAGGCAACTCGCCGTGCTCGCCGCGACCATCGCGGAAGATATAACGAGCGCGCTCGGGCGATCCGGGGCCAGCGGCAAGAGCGGCTTTGAACCACGGGTGCTGGTTGGATGAATGGTTGGGCACGATGTCGACGATGACCTTGATGCCACACGCGTGAGCCGCAGCGATCATGTCATCGAAGTCGTCAAGCGAGCCGAGACGTGGATCGACATCGCAGTAGTCCGCCACATCATAGCCACCATCGACAAGAGGCGATGGGTAAAACGGGCTCAGCCAGATGGCCTCGATACCCAGCCGCTCAAGATAGTCCATCTGCTGGGTAATGCCCGCGATATCGCCCAGACCCGAACCAGTCGAATCCTTAAACGAGCGCGGGTAGATCTGATAGATCGCGGCATCGGACATCCATGAGCGAGAAGAGGACTTTTCTGTAGCCATGGGGTGCGCCTCCCTTGCAACGAGGTTTTGCGAGATGTCCACGATGATACGCTCAAAGCTAACATTCGCGGCAAACAACGCCACAGCCACGCCCCAAAACGCTCGCTCCCTTTCGGGTTCGGGCCCATGCGATGGGTACAAAAAAGCCCAGTTACCGTAGTAGCCGGGCTATTGCGTTTGGAGCGGACAACGGGGCGTCCGCGTATCCGCTTCGCGGATCCGCACCGGCTTCGGCCGCCTGCCGGCGTCC